>CAYHFJ010000096.1:0-12149 GCA_964355885.1 uncultured Flavobacteriales bacterium | reverse complement strand
GAGAAGTTCATTAGATTTTTCGATTTCTCCTTTGAGGGTTTTGATGCAGGCGAAGAGGTAGGATCGCTTGCTCAATAAATGTTTCAAATTACGTTTTAATGAATATGTGCATATTTTTTCAATTATTTTTTCAGCATTATTTAAATCACCCTTAAAGAAATTGGCAAAGAACTCCGTTTCAGAGTAGAATAAATAATTTGAAGAATCAACTCCTTCTAATTTTATTGCTTTTTCGGCATTTATTTTTGCATTACCAAAGTCATAAGTGTGAATTTGATTACTTGCTAAATTTATAAGAACATCAGCCTTTCTGGATCTAGTAAAGACAGATTTGCTCTCATTCAGTAATTTCAATAATTCTTGTAAGAGTTCTTCCGCATCGGAATATTTTTCCTGAATGTGAAGAGATGCCAGCTTTAAAAATAAATTGAAATATCGAATTGTTGGTGATTTAGTTTGGTCAAAATCATAAGTAGTTGTTGATATGGCCCTTTCCAATTCATTCTCATAATCTCTAACTGAATTAGCTTGATTAATCATTGCACCGATCATGACCCACAAACTTCTTGCTCTTTGAACCTTTTTCCTAATTATTTCATAACTAATAATTTGCTCTTCTATTTTTTCTATATCTTTTCTCCTGCGATTATTTACAATAATTCTCTGCTTGGTGTAAAGAGCATCGATTAATATTTCATAAAATTCATATTTTCTTGATAGGGTTAAAATTTTTTCAAATTGCCAATCTAATTCATAGTCAATCCCTTTTAAAAGACGCATTTGTATAACCAATAATTTCTTCTTCAAACTGAAATAGAAATAATTTCTTTCGGAGCTAAAAATAGAAACATCTTTGCTAAAGCTTATGAAAATATCATCTACTTTATCAATGACTCTATCAATTAATTTCGAAAAGGCAATTCTGTTCACTATCCCATAAATACCTTTTCCTGCTTGAATAAATGAAATTTCTGAATCATTCAGTATCATATTGACCAAAAACAGGCTTTTGCTACTTCTTACCTTATCATACTCTTGGTTCGAAGCTATTCTCCTCTTAAGCAAGGCAATCTCTCTGGTTGATAAGTGCGATAATAATTCCTTTAACAATTTAAATGAATGAGTCATAAAATCAATTTACCAATTCCAATACTTATTAACGCAATTTTCAGATGAAAACATTAATCGATAACAAATTACAACATTTTTTTGTCACCCTGTATTTTACAAACAATAATTGCTTGAGATTATACATGAAATGAATTTGATTTATGGCGTTTTTTTACCTACTTTTCTCTTAAACCATTCGTGAAATATTATTAGTTCGGGCGATTTAATTTTCCAGGCATATTCGGGATCGTTACCTCCAAGCAATTCAAAATATTTAATTCTCTGCTTATATACCTTTTCAAAATTGAATCCTTCATTAATTAGCTTCAAAAGTATCCTTATAATTATTACGTCACGCTTTCTTACAAAGCGAGATTTTAAAATCCGTTTAATGAACTTTTCTAGACTTAGTACTTTTAAGTCAGCATTTTCCAGATCATTTGATTCAATGCAATTGATGATTTTCAATACGCGTTTTCCAATATTCCAACCTTCTTTGTCTTTTTCTATTTCCTTAACTTCAAGTAACAGTTCATTCGATCCCTTAATGTCTCCTCCAATTGTTTTTAGACATGCAAATAGATAACCTCGCTTACTTGAAAGAAATGGAGTATTGCTAGTTCTAGAAGAAATATAGATTTCCTTAATTATTATTTCTGCTTCTGCATATTCGCCTTGATAAAACCGGGAATAAAATTCGATTTCCTTTGCAACGTCTTGTGTGACCGAATTGTTTTCATAGAATGCCTTGGCATTAACTGCATTTTGTATTGCCGGTTTAAAATCCTTATTTAAAATTTCATTATTCGAAAGATTCATAATTATATCGCCGTGGCGTGCACGTGTGTAAATGGAAGGACTGTTAACCACCAAATCTAAAAGCTTATTCAGGATAATTTCAGCTTCTGAGTATCTGCCATTCAATTGAAATAATTCAGTCTGCAAGTAATAGAGATAATAACCTACTGTAGATGATTTAGTTTTTAGATAATCCTCCTCCATTATTGATATAGAATCAATTAGCTCACTTTTGTATTCATTGGGAGAAGCTGATTGGCTTATCTTGGCACCGATCTGAGTAAAAAGGCTTCTAGATCGTTGAGCTGCCTTTCTACTTTCTTCAAAATATAAAATTTCTTTTTGCATCTTATCGAATGCTTTTCTTCCCAGGCGAAACCCCAGAAATCTTTGCTTGGATTGTAGAGCTTCAATTAAGCTATCGTAAACTTCATAATCCTTGGCCTTTGCAATAATTTTATTCTGAAAACTTTCAAGTTCATCAGTCATGCCTCTTAAATACAGAATTTCGCTCTGCACCAGCTTTTTTCTGATTTCAAAGACGATACGGTTTCGCTCGGAATAATATGGCTTAGCCAGATTCTGATCAAACAGAAGTACTTCATAGATCTTATCCTTTGTACGGTTGAGTAGCTTGTTGAAAGCATGGTAATTCTCTCCCCCATATAAGACGTATTGAATGTCCCTTGGTGTACATTCCTGATCAGAGAGTATCGCTTCTACCAACTGTATGCCCTTTCCTTTGGTTTCATCCTGCGTATCCTGGTAATAACGCAGAAATTTTAGGAGCGACTTAATTTCTTCCCGCTTCAACTTGCCAATTAGGCTTTTAAAAGTACTTAAAGTGTTCATTTTCAATAATTATAATGATAAAATATAAAGTTTATTACAGTGTAAGGTTTTAAGGGAATTTCAAGAGTTATGCTTAAGAAAGGCGGCCATATTGCATTAAATAAATAAACACTAAAACAGATACACTATGTTAGAAATACTAATTGCCCTTTTAATGTCGCTGGGAATTAACTTCTCAACTTCGGATACCGGTAAAATAGAAATGTCAAGTAAAGATTATTCTTCGCTGAAAGCTTCAGAAACATACCAAAGATCAGGAATCAGTTCAATAGATGATATAGTTATTAACGATGGCGTTGACCCCTCTTCCTCATCCACCTCTCACGATTAAAACTGCCATAAATTTTACTGCATCCGGTTTTTAAAAGAACTATGGATGTCTAAACTAATGCAAAGTTGGGGTAATATTTTATTATCCCAACTATTTTATTGCTTTTTTTTGTAAATTATTGCTATTCAGCGCATTGTAAATATTTAAGGTCAATGCTAAGCTGCTTTATTTTCTTCATTAAGATCCTTGGGTAAACGAAAAAGGCCATTTGGAAGCAAATTGGCTTTATTTACCCTGTTCTACATTCCCCCTTCGACTGTCTATTTACTTTGGATTTGTCCCTTTACCCGGGGTATGTCCTTGCCGCATCTTTGTACCACTTAACTGATTGTACAATGCTTACTAAAAACCTTAACACTTATGACAGCAAAAAATTCAAACCTCCGGGGGTATGACGAGAAAAAACAGGCATTACCCCGCTACAACAAGATCATCATCATCGACGACAGCGAAATGGACCTTGAAATTGAAAAAATCATCCTAAAAGGGATAAACCTCTCAAAAACGATCGAAACAAAACTAAAAGCAGAAGAAGTGATACAGGAATTACAAAATATAAAACGCCTCGATGAAGTCCCTGAACTCATTTTCCTGGACCTGAATATGCCGGGAATGAGCGGAATGACGTTTTTAAATGAATTCAGCCTGCTTCCTGAGTTTATCAAGCAGAAATGCGGAATCGTGGTGGTTACATCATCAAATGACCAGAAAACAGTTGATATGACCTATTCCAACCCAAGCGTCATCGACTATGTAGTGAAGCCGCTCGATGCTGAAAATGCCAGGAAGTTCCTCACTCACGACAATACAACCAAATATTAAGCCCAATAAATAGCCAAAAATCAAAATATAAATTTCATCGTCATGGAAAAAATTCATCCAACAACCCAGCCAACTGAAAAGCAAATTCTGAAAGAGATCAGAAGGAGCATGATGATCTGCGACCCGCATGCTGCAATGAACCGCAAATCAACATTCAACATGGAAAAGTTTCGTATGACTGTAACCTCTAAAAAACAGGCCGCATGAAAAAGTCTCCATTATTTATCCTCGACCTTGCACTTGCATGCGTTGTCGCGCTTAGCGTAGTACTCCTGCTCTCTTGCAACTAAAAAATTGACCAATTGGTTACCCCGGTCCAAACCTGCGAAAAAACCGGGGACTATTTAAGTGTTAAGTGTTTTAAGTTAAGTTCACCGTAAGCGTTAATTTCGTTGCCCCTAACTTGCTGTCATGGGGCAACGAAAACCTACGGTGATTAAAAGTTTCCTCGAAGAGAAAACCCTCTTATACAACAACACTTCTTTTATTGAAACCGATCCGGTTTCTATCCCACACCTCTTTTCAAAGAAAGAAGACATTGAGATTTCTGGTTTCCTCACGGCAACGATCGCCTGGGGACAACGAACTACCATTTTAAAAAATGCCCGAACCCTCATGGATCTCATGGATGATAGTCCACATGAATTCATTAACGGCTTTTCGCAAAAAGACCTAAAGCGTTTTCAGCATTTTGCACACAGGACTTTTAATGGAGTTGATTGCATCTGTTTTGTAAAAGCGCTTCGAAATATTTACCTTCATCATGGCGGTCTTGAAAAAGTTTTTTTCAGGGGAATTGGCAAGACTGACACCAATCTTGGGAATGCGATTACTGAGGCAAGAAAAATTTTCTTTGACCTACCCCACCCGAAAAGAAGCGAAAAGCATTTTTCCAATCCCGTTGCGGGATCTGCGGCCAAACGAATCAATATGTACCTTAGATGGATGATCAGGAAAGACAATTGCGGTGTTGATCTTGGGATCTGGAAATCCATTTCTCCCTCCCTTCTCTCCTGCCCGCTGGATGTTCATTCCGGCAGGGTGGCAAGAAAACTCGGACTTTTATTAAGAAAGCAGAATGACTGGAAAGCTACACAGGAGCTTACCTCCAATCTAAGAAAGCTTGATCCGGTTGATCCGGTGAAATATGATTTTGCATTGTTTGGACTGGGCGTATTTGAAAAATTCCGATAACACATCAGGGATATTCTGATTATTGAATGGTGACTCCATTTGAAAATTGTAATGAAACGACCCCGCACCAGAGCCTGGGAGGTATCTTGCCACTATCCCGATAATTATCGGGACCACGAATTATCACCAATTATTCTATGCATTGGAAATTTGTTTCGTGTAAATTCGTGTAATTCGTGGCTGAAGTTTTAATTCAACCCCGCCTCGCCAAAGGCGAGACGAGGAATTCTTTAGATTAAACTTTGTGACTTATATTCCCGATTGCAATGGAAACTACCTAAGGGAAAGACGTAATTAAGCACTAATAAAGGGAGATTGCAGGTGGATGCTTGAATTCGAAAAGCGTCATCTCCCTCTACAAACTCTTATGGCCGTCATCCCGAACTCGCCACGCGTTTGAGGGCGAGAGAGGGATCTTTCAAACCATATTCCTGTTAATCATTCAGGAAAAATGCCATTAACCAAGAACAATTCCTACCTTCGCGCTTTAGTATGCAATTCGTCTATCCCGGATTCCTTTTCGCCCTCACAGCCCTCTCTATTCCCATTATTATCCATCTTTTTAATTTCCGGAGGTTTCGGAAAATTGCCTTTACAAACGTAAGGTTCCTTCAGGAAATAAAACAGGATACCAGGTCGCGGTCACGCCTAAAGCATCTTCTTATACTCATTGCCCGCCTGCTCGCCGTCACATTCCTCGTGCTAGCATTTACACAACCAATGATTCCGGCCGGAAAAAAAGCAGTAACGGGCGGAACAAAAAATATAGGCATCTACATTGATAATTCATATAGTATGGACGCTGTAGGAAAAAACGGAAACTTGCTTGAAACCGCAAAAAGAAAAGCGCGCGAGATCGCAAATGCATTTCAGCCTGCCGATCACTTTCAATTGCTCACGAATGATTTTGAGGCGCGTCATCAGCGCCTGGTGAACCGAGAAGAATTTTTGCAAATGGTCGATGAAGTTAAATCAAGCTCTTCTTTTAAATTGCTCTCAGAAGTTATCACCCGTCAAACAGATGCGCTGAAAAATGCTAAAGATGGAACAGGCGATATTTCCCTTTATGAAATTTCAGATTTTCAGAAATCGGTGACTGACATTGAAAGGATCGGGAATGACACAACCATACAGGTAAACCTGGTACCATTGACAGCATCGGAAGAAAAAAACATATTCATTGATACTTGTGCTTTGAAAACGCCATTTGTTCAACTAAATACGCCAAATGAATTAACGATCAGCATAAAAAACATTTCTGATGAAGATGCTGAAAGCGTACCTGTAAAATTATTCATCAACGGCACGCAGCGTTCCCTTACCAGCATTTCTGTTCCCGCAGGTTCAACTGCAGAAACCAAACTTTCATTTTCTGTTACACAGCCGGGATGGCAGCAGGCGCAGATTTCAATCACAGATTATCCGATTACTTTTGATGATGCTTATTATCTTTCATTTGAGGTGAAGGAGCATCTTGGCGTATTATGCATTAATGAAGCACAGCCATCTCCATATATTGATGCGCTCTTTGGAACAGATCCTTACTTTCAGCTGAAGAACGCTGCGGTAAGTCAGGTAGATTACGCCTCTTTCTTGTCGTACAACTTAATTGTTCTCAATAACCTGAACGCAATCTCCTCAGGACTTTCTCAGGAATTAAGAAAATATGTTTTACAGGGCGGAGCTGCAATGGTCTTTCCATCTGCGGAAATCAATATTGCTTCCTATCAGGAATTTTCCCGGTTATTCAATGTCAGTTCATACAAACAGCCTGTTGAAACTGCTGAGAAAGTCTCTTTCGTAGAAAAAAAGAATCCGCTTTTTGCAAACGTGTTTGAGAAGAAAGGCAGCATTGAAAACACTGACTATCCTTCTGTAAGCTTTCATTACAGTGCATCTGCAGGCTCACAAGCCGCACAGGAAACACTCATGAAACTGCAAAACGGTGATGCTTTCTTTTCGTCAATGCAGGTTGAAAAAGGCAAATTGTATATTTGTTATTCCCCTCTGGATGAACAGTACACCAATTTTCCAAGACATGCATTATTTGTTCCATTGATGCTGAAGGCAGCCATGAGCGGGTTCAATTCTTTTCAACAAACGCAAATTGTCGGAGGAAATACTCCTATTGAAATCCCTGCTATGCAGTTATCCGGAGAGAACCTTTTGCACCTCACAAACAAAGAAGAAAAATTTGACATCATCCCTGAAACACGGATGATAAATAACAAACCCGTTATCGTCACACATAGTCAGGTGATCAGAGCAGGAAATTATTCATTGACTGCCGATGACAAATTGCGTTCAGTAGTTTCTTTTAACTTCGACAGGCGTGAAAGTGATCTTGGCAGCTATTCAACTGACGAACTAAAAGCACTTGGTGAAAAAGCGGTTAATCAGAAGATAACCATATTTGATGGGAGCAAAGAACTTACACATACGATAGCTGAAGAAAATGAAGGTGTACGCCTTTGGAAATACTGCATCTGGATTGCCTTGCTCTTTCTCGGATGTGAAGTGTTGTTGATTCGATTCATGTCATCTGCAAAAAAAATACCTGCTAACACTTAAAGCATAAATACCATGAACCTGATTATCCGCCAGTCAAAAATCTGTGATCCGCAATCAGCTTTTCATAATAAGACTTGTGATGTTCTTGTCAGTGACGGGATCATCAAAAAGATTTCAGAAAAAATTTCTGAAAAGGCCGATCAGGAAATCGATGGCAAGAATTGCATGTTGGCGCCGGGTTTTTTTGACCTTCATGTAAATTTTCGTGAGCCCGGTTTTGAGTATAAGGAAGATATTCAAAGCGGATGCAACGCTGCAGCAGCAGGTGGTTTCACCGGCGTGTTGCAGATGCCTTCTACTTTTCCTGTGATCCAGAGCAGGGCCGGCGTTGAACTTGTACGCAATAGAACCGTTGCATTACCGGTAGACCTGGAAGTAGCAGGAGCGTTGTCTTCAGATTTAGAAGGCAAGGACCTGACTGAAATGTATGACATGCATAGAAGCGGAGCTATCTGCTTTACAGATGATAAAAAAGCTGTTCAGGATGCCGGGCTCATGATGCGTGCACTGCTCTATACAAAAAATTTCAATGGGCTGATCATGAGTTTTCCGAATGACAGGTCCATTTCAGGCAAAGGACAAATGAATGAAGGAGTTGTGAGCACCCAGTTGGGACTGAAAGGAATCCCGGCTATTGCCGAAGAGCTCATGATTTCACGTGACCTGAAATTATGTGAATACACAGATTCGAAGATCCATTTTTCCACAATCTCTACTTCAGGCGCCGTTGATCTGATCCGCAAAGCAAAAGCGGCCGGTTTGAAAGTTACCTGTGATGTTGCGGCACACCACCTGCTGCTGAATGATTCATGTCTGGAAGAATTTGACAGTCGCTTTAAAGTGAAACCTCCATTGCGTACGGAGTCAGACATTAATGCTTTGAAAAGCGGATTAAAAGACGGAACCATTGATGCCATTTGTTCTGACCATTCTCCGGAAGACATAGAAAATAAGCAGAAGGAATTCGATCATGCAGCATTTGGGGCAGAAGGGCTGGAAACGGCTTTCTCTGCAGCATATACTTCCTTGAAAGACGTATTGACCCCTGAACAATTGTTCGAAAAATTTTCTTCAGGACCGAGGAAAATCATTTCACTTCCTTCATTAAGAATCGCCGAAGGTGAAAAGGCGAATTTCACATTAATCGATCTTTCACAACAATGGACTGTCAGCGAATCTGATATCAGGTCAAAGTCAAAAAACAATCCTTTCATTGGAAAAAAACTTTTGGGAAAAGTAAAAGCAGTGGTCAACAAAGGGCAGTATAATATCAGCTGACCTGTTTTTTTGCCCCAAGCTTTTCAAACATTTTTTCAACGACGTAATACGTTGCAGGACAGTAATCCACGTTCTGAATATGTGTTTCAGGAATAAACTCAGTAAAGTCACGCTTCTGTGTATGCGGAAATCCGCTGCAGTCCTTGGGTCTGATCGTATAAATGGAACACATGTTGTCCTTACCCAAATGCTGACAAGGGGTATGCTTATTCATGATATCGCCTGCTTTGTCAATCTTAAGATACTTTTTGAAATAACCATCGTAGGTCATGCCCAGGTGTGTTGCTATTCGTTTCACCTCAGTTTTCTTAAAAGTTGGTGCCATTGTTTTGCAGCAATTGGCGCACTTCAGGCAGTCAATTTCCCTGAAAGCATCACCATTTAATTTCTGTGCAAGAATATCTACGCCACGGATTTTTCTTTTCTCAAGGCCACGAAGAAATTTCTTCAGCATTGTTCTTTGTGTCCTGTTCCTTTTTAATTTTTTCAGAGGTAAATACATATTTTCTTTACTGGTTTAAATTGGGATCAATCTGTAACATCTATTGATCCGTCAGAAATATTAAGCTTTAATCCGATTACAAATCCCGTCTGCGTCTTGCCTTTGCTGTCAAAGCCGAGAACAAAATCTGCGCGAAGTACTCTTAATTTTTCAATACCAAAGGATGTCTCGTAGTAATTTTTTACAAAAGATGTGTTGCTGTAGCTTGCATAAAAATAATGGGCACCGACAATCTCGCTCAGCTTGAGCTTGCGTAAAAAAGGTATTTTGTTCAGAACTAACCCGCCCATGTTGTATTCTCCATGCAACTCGACATAGTCACGGCTGGTTGCTAAACGATAATAATCCAGCAATGCAAAGTCATTCAGGGAAAAGTCAGAATAAAATGTTTTGTTGCCATTAAAATGATGAAAGTCCATGAACTCCATTTTCTTCGACCGCAGGAAATTTCCATAGGAAATACTATAGTTTATCCCTCCGAACAATCCCATCCTAATTTTGTCTTTGACGGTTACATTCACGAGATCATATTCAACATCAGATCCGGCAACAAAAGGGATAGCCTTTTTGTAGCCGAAAGTCAATTCAGGATACCTCGAAGAGTAACCAGATTTCTCATAAGGGCGCATGATGTATTTTTGCCGGAATCGAATTCTGGCTGCAACATCAATGGTGAAAGATTGATTGCGTTTGAAATGCAATGAATCAGTTTCAGCATGCAGCGGGTCGTTTGAGAGATAAGAGTGTCCCGGGTTAATCCAGGCAAAGTCAGTCGTATTTGCAAGCGGAATCCGGTCAGCATATTCAGCTCCGGTAAGCAATACAAATCCATTGGTTATCTCCATCTTGTGTTTTACACTTCCGAACCTTCGTTCATAAATTTTCAGGTAGTTTTTTTTTGCAAGAAGTGTATAACCTGTATTTACGAGCGGAGCAAAATGTGCGCGGCCATTGAAATCACTAACCTCACTACCGGCGGCTATCGTATAAACCGATTGGCGAAAAGCATTGTAATAGTTTCTGAAAAGAATATTTCCATTGAAATGGGTATTTGAAAATCCATAACGCGAATCAGCAATCAAGGCAATACTGCCTGGTTTTTCTTTGCTATTTGACTTGACATATCTTCCCAAAAGTGAAATTACCCAGCCTTCAGCAGTATTGAATTGAATACTCTGTATCAGTGGCGAAATACCCAAGAAAGTATGTTTAAATGTATTTTCATGGCCATAACCCTGAAAAAGATACTCTGTAAATGAGAACTTATTGTTTATCCTGTCGAGGGAGTCCATGTACTGTCTGGTATTGTGATTGACGAAAAGGCTGTCTCGTTTTATGTAGTCGCGATTTTCCTCGAGCGTCAGTGGCACAGGTCTTTCATTGTCCCAATAAACTGTGTCTTTTTTATTAGCATCCCTGTTGATCTTCAACACTTCATTGTCAAAGAAATGTTTTGGAAAATCCGGGTGAACGTTGTAGTCGCTAAATACGCCCAGTATTATTCCTTTGCCCCGAAAGCCAAACGCACTGAATTCAAAATTGAATTCACAGTTCATGAGCATCCAGGCATTTTTCTCGACAGGGATGTAAGTCTCAGATATCCTTAAAGTATCAATGAACTCAACCTGCTGGTCTTTTGTAATAAAAAGATCGAGCGAATGTATTCTCCATGAATCATCAAGGATATAGATATCCCCGGTGAAAACAGGGTCGTGTTTTCTTTTAGGAATAACTTTTATTTTATTTACTGTTTCGCCGTTCTGAAAAAAAGTTCCTTCAAGCCTGTAATCATAATAAAGCATAGCTGTGGAAGAAACCGGAGAAACAAGCCCCCGCTTGGTGAGATTTCCGAGATAGATCAGGTTCTGATAAAAACTAACCCGCATATCAGCAGATTTGTTGAAGCTGAATGATCTGTTGTCGCCGCTTACTTTTGATGAGATCATTTCCTCTTTCACCTTGTCGGGCTTTTGAAATGACAGGTTCGCAACCGACTCACTCAGGTATAATATTTTTGATACCGTATCAAGCTGATCTCCAAAATCAATAGTCTGTCCAAGAAATTTTTTCGGATAATTAATAAGTTTTTGCGTTGACTTCACATAAGACCTGCAGGAATAGGAATCCACTTCGTCAAGGTACTTCTTGCGCATCCTGATCGCTTTTCTAATAATTGTATAAGCCGGATCTTCTGATGATGCATTGATCACAGCTTCTTTCAGCTGGTATGTTTCATTCTCAAGAATAATATTCAGCTCCAGGTTTTCATTTTCAACCTTAATTTTTCTTGAAGATAATTTGTAGCCAATACTTCTGAAAACTACTTCATAATCGCCGGCTCCAATTTCAAATGCAAACTGACCTTCAATATTTGCCGTGGTTCCTATAGTGGTCCCCATCAAATAAACACTGCAAAACGGAATGGGATTATCCTTGGCGTCTTTAACAGTGCCGGTAATGGTGACAGCATGAGTAGAAACTGAAAAAATAGCTATTAATAGTAAAAGGAAACCTGAAATCTTCATATTCTGAGGGTTCAAAGATACATTCTTCAATATTCTTTAGAGATAATGAATGGTCCCACCTCGCCTAAGGCGAGACGAGGTATCTTGCCACGAATTACACGAATTATCACCAATTGGTGTATGCATTGCAATAATGTTTCGTGTGAATTAGTGATCCCGATAGCTA
>CAYHFJ010000095.1:0-12231 GCA_964355885.1 uncultured Flavobacteriales bacterium | reverse complement strand
ATCTTCTTGTTGTCGTCACCGACTTTCTTGCTCATTTTCTGAAGGTGTTCAACAACCTTCTCAACAGCTTTGTCGATACCGCGTTTCAGATCCATTGGATTTGCTCCGGCAGCAACGTTTTTCAGTCCCGCTGTAACAATGGCTTGAGCCAATACAGTAGCTGTTGTTGTTCCGTCACCTGCAACATCAGCAGTTTTAGAAGCAACTTCTTTTACCATTTGTGCTCCCATGTTTTCAATAGGATCTTTCAGTTCGATTTCTTTCGCGACGGTAACACCGTCTTTTGTAATAATCGGTGAACCGAATTTTTTGTCAATAATTACATTACGTCCTTTTGGACCTAATGTAACTTTCACTGCATTAGCTAATGCGTCAACACCCTTCTTAAGGCGATCGCGAGCTTCGAGATTAAAATTGATATCTTTTGCCATTTTCTTAAATTGTTTTTTTAGATTGTTTTAAATTACTTAGCAATGTTATCGGCTCATTCTTATTCCTGAAATTTCAAGAGTTGAAAGCGATAAGGGCAATCATTTAGATGATTGCAAAAATGTCTGACTCACGCATGATTAAAAGATCGCGGCCATCAACCGTAACTTCTGTTCCCGCATATTTGCCATACAAAACTGTGTCTCCAACTTTAACAGTCAGAGGCTCATCTTTTTTGCCGGTTCCGATGGCGATAACTTTACCGCGCTGTGGCTTTTCTTTAGCGGTGTCTGGAATAATAATTCCACCTGCTGTTTTTGATTCTGCTGCGGCCGCTTCTACCAGAACGCGATCTGCAAGGGGTTTCATGGATACTTTGCTCATTTCACTTAGGATTATAGGTTAGTTAATATAAAAACGTTCTTGATCTTGTTGCGCTGGTCAGAAATGATGCCACTAGCGTTGATTGTCCTAATTTCTGCCAAGATTTCAATATTTCTGCCTTATTTTATACTCTTGCTTTTTTACCGTGACATGCTGGCACAGGGACTCTGGAAGCGGGTTTGACACCGGAAGCATACATAGAAATCCAAATTAACTCATCAGTCTATCTACTCTGATTCGAATTGCCCTTCCGTTTATATAAGGGTATAAAAAAACCCCATAATCTGGGGTTTTTGACTCTTTATTTTGTTTCTTGTGCAGGTGGTGCAGTCGGTTGTTGTTGGGCCGGTGCAGCCGGTACAGGTGAATTCTCCGGTGCGGGAGAATTTTCAATTTGTTCTTGCATTGAAGTCCCGATTTTCCGTTCTTCAGTACTTGGCAGTGAAAAACTTGCTGCCAAGCAAAGTACAACCAAAGAAACTGCCAGTCCCCAGGTTAGTTTTTCTATGAAATCAGAGGTTTTTTTAACTCCCATTACCTGACTCGATCCTATGATACCGGATACGATTCCTCCACCTTTAGGATTTTGGATTAAAACTACCAGAGCGAGTAATACGCTGACAATTATAATGATTATTGTTAGTGCTAAATACATGTTACAAATCTTCTTGGTTCGAACGGTTCAATTCCTCATCAATTTCCTTGATAAGGGCGGCAAAGTAAGTCTTTTTTTCGGGATAAAACAAACTTAATTTCTCATAGCAGAATCTGGCTTTCAGATTATTTCCTTGTTGCCGGTAGATTCTGGCAAGGGTCTCTGAAACCACATCGTCATATTCCTCAACACTACGCTTTGCCTGGGTTGCAGGTGAATAAAACTCCACTTTAGAGGGAATGATCTTTGGTTCTGTAGCAATGAATTTATCTATTAATTCCTTTTTTTGATCGACAATGCCCGTTTCCGGCTTTTTTTCATGTGACTTGTGTGTTGATTGCTCAACTTTCAGGGTATTTCCGATCGCCGGTACCGAAGTTTTTTCTAAATGTTCCGATTTCTCAATCCTTGCTTCTGATACTTTTTCTTCAGCATGAATTTCTTCCACTTTACCGTAATCACCGGTACTCAGTTTTTTTAACCAGTCGGTAAAACTGCGAGGATTTTCTTCCGCAGGATTTTGAAAAGCTTGTTGACTTTCGCTTGTCGACAGCGGAGATATAATATTTTCAGACAGGTTCTCCGGTTCGGTTTTTTCAGGAGTTGCTTGAATGACCGGCAAACTTTCTAAAGTTGTCAGCACTGAAGCTTCTAATGCATATTCAAATTCGGATTTTTCCAGTTCATCCAGAGGTTTTGTGACATCTTCCGGTAGGAGTTCCTTCAAAGGATCATGTTCTTTCGATTCCCGGGTCACTGCAACCGGCGGAATTATTATTTCTTTCGCGGCTTCCGGAACTGAAATTGTTTCCTTGAAATCGGAAACCGGTTCTGTCTTCAGTGGAACGACAGTAATTTTCTCAGTGGAATTGTCGCTTTCAACGACTGGTATTTCGACAGGAAGAATCTCCGGGCTATCTTTTTTTGTAACAACAGAAGAATCTTCGACAATAGGATTGCCTAATATTTCAGCTAATCTTCTTTTTAGCACTTCTCGCGGATCACCTGAAAATGCCGCGGCCGTAGATGCCGCAGAAGTAGTTTGTGAAGGAATTTCCGCGGAAACATTTTCTTCCTGATCAATTGCGTAGCGAGGTTCGTAAGGTTTCTCCTCTGGAAGTTCTAAGATGTTTTCTTCGGAGCCGTCCTCACTTTTATCACTCATATCGGATGAAACGATCCCGGTTTCTATGAATGGATTTGTGTTTTCTTCAGCCTGGTTTTCAACGAATTCCAGTGATGAAGATTCATTTTCATCATGCAGAATAAAAGGGGAAGGAATTTCCTGTGCCACAGGAGAACTGACAGTTTTTTGCCTGTCATGCAGGAGTGAATACATAACTTTTCTGTCCGGAGCATAGGCGGCTGCAAGTTTTAACTGACGTTCGTATCGCAGGTGTTGCTGTTCTTTCATGGAACAGGCAAGTAACAAATGTGCTGATTGGAAGTAGGGAAATTCTTTCAGGAGTTCCTGTAAGGCGGGTATAGTTTCCGGACTGGTATTGCCCGGTTCTTTCATCAAATCTATAAATCGCTTGTACTCCATTACCAGTTGATTACGGCTTTGTTGAAAATATCATCGATGATCTGTTCATTTATTTCTTTAATTAATTGATCTTCTACTGAGGCGATGTTCAAGGTGCTTTCAAAATCCGCGAAACGGGTAAAAGTAGTTTCGAAATTTTGTTTTTCATCCTTAAGATTCGTAAACTTTACATTAACAGTGATGCTCAGTCTGTTTTGCGCGGCGATTTCATTGGCCTGAATGGCAAGTGGCATAATAGTATATCCCGGAATGCTGCCTTCAAAGGTAAGGTCACCATCTCGTTCCACCAGACTCAGATTGGTCTGCGATATAAATTTATCTTTCAAGGCTTCGGTAAAGGTTTGACCGAGTGATGCCGGTCCAAGTCCGGCAGTTTTCTGAAAGAAACGAATGGATATTGTTTTTACCTCCGGCGAGATGGATGCTCCGGTCATGCTGTAATTCACACTGCATGCACTTTGTAAAAAAATTCCCAGCACAATAACTATGAAGATCCGTATCCTTGTCAGATTGCTCGTTGGATTTTTTATAAAATTGGAGTTCTTCATTTTTTCAACTAAACAGTTATGCTTGTGCTGTATTCGCGCGTACTTAACAGCATTGACAATGGGGCTTCTGTATCGGTTTTTTCGTAATTTTATTCTGACTCTTATTCAGGAAACTAATTACATAAAAACTCACTAATTAATGTATGTCGTACTCATTCATCTTCCTATACAATGTTCTCTCTGAAATCCCCAGTTCTTTTGCTGCGAGTTTACGCCTACCTCTGTGTTTTTGCAAGGCTTTTTGAATAAATTCTTTTTCTTTTTCTTCAAGGGATAATGATTCTTCCACATCTTCATGACGGTCAATGGCAGAAACCTTGACATTTCCTCCAGGAGCAGGACTATGAATCATCACGCCGCTATCGTGAACGGCAGTATGCCCGCTGCCACTCGAATTAACTGTGTCAATCATTGGCGCATGGTGTTCCTTCCAGGATGAATCATCAACGCCTACTTTTATAATATCGTTTATAAGAAGCTTCATGTCATTCATGTCCTTCTTCATTTCAAAAAGGACTTTATACAACAATTCCCTTTCAGAATATTCATTTCCGGTTCCATGTTCTTCTTTCAGACGCATTGGAAGATTTGTAAGCGGGGCGGGAGGGAGATACTTTAATAATGTATCGGCAGAAATTTCACGGGACGTTTCGAGTATTGACATCTGTTCTGTGAAATTTTTCAACTGACGAATATTTCCCGGCCACCGGTACTCTATAAGTATTTTCTGAGCTTCCGGCTGCAAGGACAATGCGGGGACTCTGTATCGTTCCGAAAAATCAGAGGCAAATTTTCTGAATAATAAATAGATATCTTCTTGCCGGTCACGAAGTGGTGGTATCCGGATCGGAACAGTGTTCAACCTGTAGTACAGATCTTCTCTGAACTTTCCATTGGCGATGGCTGTACTTAGGTCTACGTTACTTGCAGCGACAATGCGTACGTCTGTCTTTATTACCTTGGAAGAACCCACTTTAATAAACTCACCGCTTTCCAACACGCGTAGTAATCGAACCTGAGTACTCAAAGGAAGTTCTCCTACTTCATCCAGGAAGATAGTTCCACCGTTTGCTACTTCGAAATATCCTTTGCGTGCTTCATGCGCTCCTGTAAATGATCCCTTTTCATGTCCGAATAATTCTGAATCAATAGTGCCTTCCGGAATCGCTCCACAGTTTACTGCAATGTACGGTCCATGTTTTCTGGCACTGAGAAAGTGAATGATCTGCGGAAATACTTCTTTTCCCACTCCGCTTTCTCCTGATATGAGTACGGATATCTCCGTAGGGGCAACCTGACTGGCTACCTTTATGGAATGCTCAAGCAGCGGTGAGTTGCCAATGATTCCGTAACGGGATTTTATTTCGTGAATAGTCATGGATGAATAAAATTTATAATGCTCCTGGAATTGAAGGGATAAATAATTCTTGTTTTTACTTAACGGATTAATAAAGAATATTCTGTTTCGAAATTACTCTTGCAAGGATGCTTGTATTTCAATTCGCATCAGTTCTTTCTTTTCATTTAATGTGATTTTCTATTGGTACGCCCAGCAGAGTTGCTGTAGTACAATTAGTAATTAAAATATCGGCGTATTGACCCGGCGCGTAATTCATCTTCGGAAATATCACCACTTTGTTTTGACTCGATCTTCCACACAAATGATCCGGCGATTTTTTTGAATAGTTTTCTGCTAAAACACGGAAGACTTTATTCAAATCTTTCTTGTTACTCTCGTGCGATAATTTTTTTTGCATGTCAATTATTTCGGTCAGGCGGCGTTGTTTTATTTCAGCCGGTACATCGTCTTCGTATTTTCTTTCTGCCAGCGTTCCGGGTCTTTCCGAATAACTAAACATGTAAGCATAGTCATATCCCGTCCACTCCATGATGCTTAATGTATCCTGGTGGTCTTCTTCGGTCTCTGAACAAAACCCGCTGATGATATCTGTTGAAAGTCCACAACCGGGAAGAATTTTCCGGATAGATTCTATTCGTTGCATATAAGTTTCTCTCGAGTAGCCCCGATTCATCTTGTCAAGGATCCGGCTGTTACCTGATTGAACAGGAAGGTGAATGTACTTACAAATGTTTTCGTGCTTCGCCATCACATGCAATACCGCATCCGTCATGTCTTGCGGATTGGATGTTGAAAATCGAATTCTTAGTTGGGGATCAATCAAAGCGACTTTTTCCAGAAGGTCTGCAAATGTGGTAAACTCATTCTGCTCAGAGTCCGGTAATTTATGTTTCAAAGCAGCCTGAACTCTTTTTTCCGGTAAATCTTTTTTCATTCCCCCGCCAGACCATAGATAAGAATCAACATTCTGTCCGAGTAGCGTCACTTCTTTGTAACCCTGTTCAACTAATTGTCGTGCCTCTTCGAGAATGGATTCAGGATCTCTGCTTCTTTCTCTTCCTCTTGTGAACGGTACAACGCAAAAGGAACACATATTATCACAACCACGCATAATCGAAATGTATGCGCTAATGCCGTTGGGACCTAAACGTACTGGAGAAATTTCCGCGTAAGTTTCTTCGCGCGACAATAACACGTTGACAGCCTTTTGTCCAGATTCGGCTTGCTTCACCAGATTCGGCAGATCACGATAGGCATCCGGACCAATCACCATATCGACGAGCTTTTGCCTGTCAAGTAATTCGGTCTTCAATCTCTCAGCCATACATCCGAGGACCCCAATCAGTAATCCGGGATTTTTCTTCTTCGCTTTTTTAAAATCATAGAGCCTTGTCCAGATTCTTTTTTCAGCGTTGTCACGAATGGCACAGGTGTTTAAAAGAATTACGTCTGCTTCCTCGCTGTTTTTTGTGGTTGTATAACCTATATCAGCCATGATAGAGGCTATTATTTCACTGTCTGAAAAATTCATCTGACAACCGTAACTCTCTAAATAGAGTTTCCTGCCGCCTTTTTTGTTTTCGGTCATCAAAGCCTCGCCTTGCCTTTCTTCATCTATAACTTTAATGCCTTCGTGAAACATCTTTCCTGCTTTTCCGCAAAGATAATGATTTCAGAGATGCGTGACAAGTTGGCATATAGCATAGGCTATTCTTGCTTTTTAATCAAAAAAACTGCTTGTAGCCCTTTAAAATGTTTTTTAGTATGGCAATATTGTCCGTCGCAACTTCTAATGATTGACCCTTCTTGATAAACGTAAAACTAATTGAAATGCCAACTTTATCAACGAAGGGCAAAATGTTGGTTTTGGGCTAAATTTTTCTCACGGCCATAAATCCGCTTAATACGGATATATTCAGTTGGTACTTATTGCCTTTTTTTAATAGCAAGCCAAGTCCTGTTAATTCATCCAACTCCCTTTCCATTTGTTTGTCAGACAAATTAGCTTTTCCATAGAGTAAAGCGATTTCAGGTGTTGCCAAAATTATTTCTTTAGCTGTATAGCTCATGGAAGGTGGCAGGTCAAGAGCCATCCTCCTTCTTCTTTTCATTACCGCTTCACTGGTTTTAGGAAGTTTTTCGAAAACATCATACACATGTTTCTGCCAGGTGATTTGTAATTGACTACTTTGAAGCACCCCGAAAATAGCTTCCAGTCCATCCCGAAAACCAACTAAGGCATATTCAATAAATTGTGTTAAGCTGCGCTTTATCGTAGCGTTTGCCAGTTGCCTGTAATACTCAGTTCTTGTCTGGTTGTAATGATTGGATAAAATATGAGAAGCAATGTCGGGAGTTTTCCCTCTTACCAAAATGTAGAACTCAAGCAATCTTCCCGTGCGACCATTTCCATCTCCGAATGGATGTATCCATTCCAAATATACATGAGCTACAATCGCTTGAATGACCGCTTCTGTATATTTTTGTTTGCCTGACCAATAATGAAAATCTGATTTCAGCCAGGTGCAAAAATTTGACATCAATTCAGTCACATCCTGATAATCCGGACAGCGATAATTACCTACAGTTCTATTGTCTTCTCTAAACTTTCCGGGAATTGCATCGAAATGTTCCCCGAGATTTTCTCCAATTTTTTTATGAAAAACTTTGATTAATTCAGGGTTAATTGGGTTGTTTTCTGCGTTTTGAATCAGCTTCAGAAATATCCAGTCTAGGGAGTCTAATATGTTTTTTACCTCGTTCTCCATGTATTTTTGACTTGGAGCCAGTTCTTTTCCCTCTTTAACTTTCTGAACATCCTCTTCTGAAAGGGTATTTCCCTCAATCGCTGTGGTCGCCTGTGCTCCTTTTATAAGTGATATATTTAATAGCTTTTTTCTAAGCTCAGGTAATATGGGGGAATGACAAATCGCCTTCACAAGACCATCACATTCTCCCAGAAGAAAGGCTGTATTCTCTGTTATTTCCCAGTTTTTGGTAAAACTAATGTGTGGATATTTTTCTCTTAAACCAACGGACATTATGATAGACATTTTGGTAGACGTTTTGTTAGACATTATTACAGACAAAGCTAGCGATTTGTTCCATCAATTGTCTATGCTCTCTAAAATTAAAGAGGATTTAACTATATCAAACTTGTTCCCGTTTTCGAAAAACTTGGGCGGAATAACCACATCTCATTCAGGTTTCAAAATTTTAGATTTCGAAACCTATTCGGATCAGGTATCCTAGCTTGCCAGACATATGGTTGATTTGCGCTCAACCATCACACCAGCAAAGAGCAACTGTAGCAGGTCTATTTTCAATCGGCTATTTTCCACCACCCTTTTTTAGTGCTGCATTTTATCACATGATCCAAGTCACCGGGAAAATATGGTGTATGTTTTTTGATATTACCGGATACTTTCCATTCCTGTAACATCTGTTTGTTGTTTATAATCAACAAGGAACTTTCAGGGTAAAAGAACAGAGTAGTTGCAAGGTTGAAGACAACAGCAATGCCCGCGATTTTTTTAATGAATGGTTTTGCTGTCAATCCCGGAAATAGTTCAAAAGCCATGAGCACTGCGACAAACGTAGCGAAAGAACTAAATAATCCATAGCGTAAGCGCAGCGCTGTATCAAATGAAATGGTGTGTCGGAATGCTGCCGTCATGACTGCAGACAGGATGATGAATCCCATACTATAATAGAGTATAGGGTTTTTAACAAAGTAGGATTTGACTGTTGCATATATATAGAGTGTGAGAATGCACAAGCCAATAACGAAAGGCAGTTGCTCCTTATAGAAAAACTGAAACGAGGAACCTAAAAAAACCGGGATATACATCAGGAATTTTAAAACATCGAATGGGTTTTTCTCAAGTTCAAAAGGATGGTAATCATAAAAATAGTAAACACCTGCGAGAAGCAATGGAGAGATAAGCAACACCGCGTTTTTTAATCCTCTTTGCCGCAGCTCCTGAAGGAAAAGCAATGGAATAATTACCAGACCATTTCCAAATGTGAAAATTGCCATTAAGGCAAAGATCAAAGCGCAAATGCGACCACGAATCGAGTTATATGACAAAGCACGAATAGCCAATATTGATAAAAGTATCACTCCATGATAACTAAGTCCGGAGAAACTATTGATGGAAGAGATTAAAAACTGACTGTTGAAGATGAATAATAAAAGAAAAGGAAGATAGAGCGTTAACTTCGACTGATTTGATACTGAACGAAACAAAAGAATAGATGACCACAATAAAAGGATGGCATTAATACTGATTGCTAAGCTGAATGGGAAGTAACCACTTTTCAATTTCGCATACAGTAAAGAAATGACAAATGGAATCGGGGTACGGCATTCGAAATAGGGTTCCATAAATATGCGGAACTTCTCTTTTATTGAATTGGCTTCGCTGTATTTACAAAAAAAGTCGAAGGTGGCAGTATATTCGTCAAAAACCGGAGTGCTTTGTTTTGTCTTTATTAATATGAATATGAAAGAGCTGAGCAAAATAAAAACGGCCAATCCTGAGCGTTGCGTATTTTGTAAATTGAAAACAGATGAGTAGCAACTCATCATCAAGGCAAGACAAACCAGCATCACACCAAAACAGTAAAATCCTTCAGCCCGGAAAAAAACATCCAGATCAACTTTAAGGATTTCATTGATTGATCGGATCAGGAAAAATGAAATATTCGCGTTGGTAAGCCCTAATCCGCTGATTAACAAGAGCAGCGGTAGTAAAAAGAGTCGTTTTGAGAAACTTATACCGGCACTTGCCGAATGGGTGGTTTTTAAAATCAAAACAGGTGTGTTAATTTTCAGTGACAGATTGTTCTAAGTGATTGTGGCTTAAAGATTTGTTTTTCATTTGAAATAAATCTGCAACACAATACTTACTCATTATTTATTTTTATAAAACGTAAAATCAAGCCTGAATGATTCCTGATTTCAGATCCCTAATAAAAGTATAAAATTCCATGAAAAAGTGAGATACAGAATAATTTGTGTTTATTTGCGCCCATCGAAAGGAAAAAAGAATGTCAAAAAACTTAGTAATCGTTGAGTCTCCGGCTAAAGCGAAGACAATTGAAGGATACCTTGGCAAAGATTTCACAGTGAAATCAAGCTATGGTCACGTGCGTGATTTGGTAAAATCAGGTAAAGGAATTGAGATTGAAAACAATTTCGCACCTGTTTATGAAATTAGTCCGGACAAGGAACAAGTAATTAACGATTTATTAAAACACGCGAAGAAAGCCGAAACTGTCTGGCTTGCGACGGATGAGGACCGGGAAGGAGAAGCTATTTCATGGCACCTTTTCGAAACTTTGAACCTCAAGGAAAGCTCCACTAAAAGAATTGTTTTTCATGAGATCACCAAGAAGGCAATTCTTGAAGCAATAAAAAATCCAAGGAAGATCGATAAAAATCTTGTTGATGCACAGCAAGCCAGAAGGATTCTTGACCGTCTTGTTGGTTTTGAACTTTCTCCTGTTCTGTGGAAAAAAGTAAAACCATCATTGTCCGCAGGTCGTGTTCAATCTGTTACTGTCCGATTGGTAGTAGAACGCGAAAGGGAAATTGATAATTTTAAAATCTCATCTTCCTTTAAAGTCGTTGGACATTTTGAAGACAACGGAAAAAGTTTCAAAGCGGAATTGCCTAAGCGTTTTAAAACTCAGGACGAAGCGGAAGAGTTTCTGAAAGCCTGTAATGGTGCTGACTTCAAGGTCGAAAATCTGGAAGTGAAACCGGGGAAGCGCACACCTTCGGCACCTTTTACTACCTCTACCTTGCAACAGGAAGCAAGTCGTAAGCTTGGTTTTTCTGTGGCACAGACGATGGTGCTTGCACAACGCTTATATGAAAGTGGTAAGATCTCTTACATGAGAACAGATTCAGTAAATCTGAGTCAGGATGCTCTTGATATGGCAAAAGCCAGTATTACCAGCATGTTTGGTTCACAGTATGTTGAGATTCGTCAGTATAAAAATAAGAGTGCGAATGCTCAGGAGGCACACGAAGCAATACGCCCTACAGAATTTTCACGCAATGTGGTTGAAGGCGAAGCACGTGAACAAAAATTGTACGAACTGATCTGGAAAAGAACTATTGCCTCGCAGATGGCTGATGCGAAGTTGGAAAAGACTGTCGTAACTATTACCTCTGCCAGGACAAAAGATAATTTTATTGCAAGCGGTGAGGTTATCAAATTTGATGGATTCCTGAAGGTCTACATGGAAAGTGTTGATGAGGATGATGAGGACAAAGACCAGGAAGGCATTCTTCCTCCTATGAAAATCGGAGATTCTCTCAAGTTGTTAAGCGTTATCGCAACGGAACGATTTACTCATGCATCACCCAGGTATACGGAAGCATCCCTCGTTAAAAAACTCGAAGAACTTGGTATTGGCCGACCATCAACTTATGCTCCTACAATTTCTACAGTTCAGAAAAGAGGATATGTATTAAAAGAAGAGCGCCAGGGAAAAGAGAGAGCGTATCAGGTATTGACATTGAAGGATTCCAAAATCACCAAGGAAACTCAAACGGAAATTACAGGAGCTGAAAAAAATAAATTATTTCCTACAGACATAGGAATGCTGGTGACTGATTTTCTTGTCGCGAATTTTAAAGATATTCTTGACTATAATTTTACAGCATTCGTTGAAAAGGAATTCGATGATATTGCCAGTGGAGAATTAAAGTGGCAGAAGATGATCAAAGAATTTTACGGCCCATTTCATGAAACAGTAGAGACGACAGAAAAAGACGCGGAAAGAGTTACCGGCGAAAGAGTATTAGGAAAAGATCCTGTCTCCGGATTAACGCTCCTCGTGCGGGTTGGGCGCTATGGCCCAATGGCGCAGATTGGTTCACAGGAAGAAACAGATAAACCGCGTTTTGCAAAATTACGCGGAGAGCAACGCTTAGATCAAATTACTTTTGAAGAAGCACTGGAGCTATTTAAGCTGCCAAGAAATCTGGGAACATTCGAAGACACAGATGTGAATGTCAGTATCGGCCGCTTCGGACCTTATGTCCGGCTTGGAGATTATTTTGTTTCTATGAAGAAAGAAGATGATCCATACACTATAAGCTATGAACGTGCAGTGGAGTTGATTCACGAAAAGCGGAAAGCTCAGGCGGAGAAAGTCATTAAGACTTTTGATGAGGATCCCACAGTTCAGGTATTAAATGGAAGATGGGGACCTTACATAGCTTTTGGCGATAGAAATATTCGTATTCCTAAAGATGCTGATCCGACATCTTTTACACTGGAGGCAATCCGTG
>CAYHFJ010000094.1:11613-12292 GCA_964355885.1 uncultured Flavobacteriales bacterium | reverse complement strand
TGAGCACTTATTGAAGCATCCTCTGGTGCATTATGAAAGAAGGTGACAGACTCACCGGCTGGATTAGGATAAATAGAAAACTGAACAGGAACACTTGCTGTTTCTTGTTTCTTTGCAGGGCCTCTCACTCTAAGGTTTCGTTCCAGATCAAAAACCTGTTCTTCCAATAAATGCCTTGCGCCAAAGACACCGCATCCGCCTTCCCAGGCGTTGGTCCAGGCGATACCATGTAATTCTTCTTCCACTTCAGGTTCCATCTCTTCATTTCCACTTTCTTTTTGATTTAAAAAAACTTTATGTGTGTATTTTTTATTGTATTCGATTTCAGATTCTTCAACAATGATATCTAATTTTGTTAGGGCCTCAACAAGTTCACCGTTTTTATAAAGTTCACCAACCTCTTCAAATTTCCCGAAATTGACCACTTCCAATGAATCATAAAAATTCTTGAATTCCGGATCACTGTCTCGCAACAAGGTGTCTTCCTTCAATGCCTGATACACAAATTCCTGATCAAGGTATTTCGTTTCTTCGGGGAAGGAAGTGTATTCCATTTCTCCTTCTATAATTTTTCTTATGCGATCGTTTCTTCCTTCTACATCACCGGGATACGAGGTTGTAAAATAACACCCTGGGCTGTTTTGTTGAGGGGTTGGCCAAATGATGTTATAATCAACAG
>CAYHFJ010000094.1:9546-11603 GCA_964355885.1 uncultured Flavobacteriales bacterium | reverse complement strand
ATTAGTGAGTCCCTGATTATACCATTTGATTACATTTGGGGAAGTCCCATCAACCCGGTTATGAGTCGTGGCCGAAGCATAAGGAAATCCATCCCATTTATTATCCCAGGCCTCACCCGGCCATCCTTGGGCGGTCATGTTAGCATTGGCAAGGCTGATGCCTTGAACATTCGCGGTCATGGTATTGCACTTAAGGGTTGTTCCGGCGCAATTGCTTACCATGCGCATGGAGGTTCCGTATTGTGTGAAATCGTTTCCTGCAATATTCATGTCAGTAGTGCCAACTACGTTCATGCCGTACACCATCGTTTGGTAATTTGCAGGTTCCATGTTTAGCGGAATAGGTCTGTAAAATTGGTTGTATCTGACCATGCCTTTTGAAACATTGTTCAGCCAGATTCCAAAGATGCCGTTGTAAGAGGCTAATTCATTTGGATCAACATTTGAAACAAATAAATTATCCTCTACCATAAAGCCCATATCAGAAAAAGTTCTTCCCCTCGAATTTTGAAGATAGACACCGACTCTTTCATTAGTAAATATGTTGTCGGCGATATGTAAATTCTTATACGTTGGCATTAAACTCGAAACGGCTATACCCGTTGATGAATAGGGGCCATCGGGATTATACTTCTCTTCTGTGAACGTGTTGTTCCTGATAGAAATTTGTCTTAAGTCAGCATCCTTCAAATAAATTCCCGTTCCGGATGGATTCGAGGTGTTGAAAGGGTGCAAGAACGTATTGAAATTTATAAAGCTATTTATACCATTTTCAGTTTTAACACCTCTGCGGCAGTCAATAAATTCATTTTGAAAATTCAGTGTCCGCACCGCGTCATTCTGCTCTCCAACCTTTAAAAATTTGACAGCTGTGTTAACACCTGCTTTAGAGAAAATAGCGCAGCCACCTTCGGAGCCTCGTCGGAGATTGTACGCAGGGTCCGGTTGAATATTTGAAAAGGTACAATTAAATACTTCCATGTTAGAGTTTACTCCATAAATTCCATAATGCAGGTTAGAAAAAGTAGTTCTGAAAGCAGGATCATTACTGAATGGAATCAGAAAGATCCGATCAAATGCACTTCCACCCAGAACAGGGATTGTAAGGTTATTCAAGAACATTCCTGCAAATGACTTTCCGCCTTGGGGAATTCCCCACTGTCCTCTATAAGGAGGAAGAATAATCGGATCTGCTCCATCAAAAATGCATTCTTCGATGTATGAAGTAAATGCCGGGTTAATGCTGTAGCTGAATGAATTCTCCGGAGTCGAAGAGGGCGAATAGATGGAGACAAAATTTCTTGTAAAAAGTGAGTTTTTAAGTCTTACTCTTAATTCTACATCATAAATTGACATGCAGTATTCTGCATCCTTAAAGGTAGAATTTTCTGCGTTTATCGTCCCATGATTCTTTACTTTAATTCCTTGCCACATCCCACAAACACCTTCAACATGAGATTCGCCAAAAACATATTGTGACCCATACATAACTGATCCAATACCCATCTTTATATTGCACTGATCAAAAATAATATGATAATCATCACCTGTCGAATAGGAACTCAAGTCAAATTCTCCCTGAATAAACAGATTTTTTCCTGTGACAGAAATAATGTACACAGATGGGAGAGGGTGGAGTACACTTCCACCTAAAATTGCCGCGATTTGGTTTATGGTGTAGTTTTTTGTAGAAACATCTTTAACTTGAACATAACCGGGAGGTGATTCACAACAATCTTGTGTAAATAGCGTGTCCGAACAACCATTTTGAACAAAAATCACAGAACAATCTGATTGATAAAAATTAATTGTAGCCCATGGGCCATCGGAGTCAATCCCCGAGGCAACAACCGTACCGGAGGGACTAACAGACCATGAACCGGGACTTGATGTTGCATTCACAACGTGGTAAGTATTTGTCACGCCAGATGTTGGTGGAATTTCACCACAAAGAAGTAGTGGACCCCTAATACTAAAATTATGACATTGAGCCGAACTAAAATTAACAATTAAAAATAAAATAAAGGTAAGGTAAGGTAAGGTAAGGTAAGGTAAGG
>CAYHFJ010000094.1:0-9446 GCA_964355885.1 uncultured Flavobacteriales bacterium | reverse complement strand
TTAACAATTAAAAATAAAATAAAGGTAAGGTAAGGTAAGGTAAGGTAAGGTAAGGGTTTTGTTTTTCATGATAAAATAGTTTAAGGGTTTAAATTTTGTCGAATGTACTAAAGGAAATTGAATATCAATGTAATGTTCAAAGTTTTTTATGGTTATTTTTTTGCTTTTATCAATTATCAGGCGAAATTGCTCCCTGATACATTATTCACCCAAATTGAGAAATACAATTAATTTTTTAATACTTTAGCCATGTATGATTAAATCTTTAATAATTGAAGACGATCCAATGAGTGTAGAAATACTCCGGGATTTTCTCGAAGAGTCTAATTTAGATATAGCAGTTGTTGGTCACTGCGGAACGGTAAGTTCTGCCATTGCGAAGATCAATAAAGTTAATCCTCAACTGGTTTTTCTTGATGTTGAATTATCTGATGGAAGCGGCTTTGATGTATTAAAGGAAATCGCCACCATTAATTTTGAGATAATTGTCATTACATCGCATGATAAATACGCCATGGAGGCTGTAAAGTACAGCGCACTGGATTATCTTATCAAGCCTATTAAAGTTGGCGATTTGAATTCCGCGTTGAAAAAAGTGCAGCACCGTTTAGGAATTAAGACTTCAAAGGCACCAGCTAAAGTTAATAATAAGCTGGCTAACAAAGTCGCTGTTCCTACTTTTGAAGGACTATTATTTATTCCTATCGAAGACATCATCAGGATACAAAGTGATCGTAACTACACTGAATTTTATCTTACGGCAAAGCGAAAGGTAGTTGTCACCCGTTCATTAAAGAACTATGAAGAGTTGCTTGCTGAATTTGGTTTCATCCGAGTTCACCACAGCCATATGATCAATATGAATCATCTTGTAAAGTATATCAAGGGAATAGGAGGCTACGTGATTATGAGCGATCAGAGTAAGGTAGATGTATCCCGCAGGAAGAAAGAGGGGTTTTTAGAGCAATTGGCTAAGGCCTAATGCATACCACTTATCCTTAAATATCTGCCACTTATCAAACAGTGTGTCCATTTGCAAAGGCATTCTGTTTTTAAATCATTCCAATTCTCATTTTTGAGTAACCATTTGCATTTTCAGATCCTTTACACACTTTAAACATGTACTGATAGCTGAAATGCCAATTTTGGCAGCCGGGTCGCAGCGGCTGACAATAATTCGGGAACTTATAATTTATCCGGAATTGGTCAACGCCGGTACTTATTGTACCGGCGTTATTGTTATCCCAAATTATGCAATAAGAAGATTGATGCCATTAACAAATGAGCCAATATATAAAACCTTCATTTTGAATGAAGAACAAAGAATATTAGCTGAACCATTTAAACTTTAATTTTGGGTGTCCCAGTGCGGAAGACAGAAAAAAAAAATCTATTTACTAGGCGAGTAAATTTTTCCGTTGCGAATGTAGAGTAGGTTGAATTAAGTTAAGGTTGCCTCTGATAAAACAGGTTGTTGGTGCTGCTCTTATCGCATTCTGATTACAAAAATACCAATCAGCAGCGCGATGACCAGGATGCCGAGGAAAACATTGAAGAAGCGTTGGGTGCCCAGATTTTTCTTTAAGTTATAGTGGCCGAGAATATTATTAGTGAGCAAGGCAAGGCGATGAAATGCATTTTCATTTTTTACCACATAGTCATATGCACCATATTTCATTGAGTTGGCGGCTACTTCAGCCTTTTCCTGACCGGAAAGAAAAATGACAGGAACATCCGGAAAACGTTCTTTAATTTTTTTTAAAACCTGCATTCCATTCATGGCGGTGACATCGATAGAATCCAGATGGTAGTCGAGCACAATGAGATCAGGTGCCACATACATGGCTTCCAGTGCCGTCTCCCCGCTGGCAAATGAAGTCAGGACTGACGATGGATATTTATCTTGAAAAAAATCCCGCAGCATTTCAGACATATTCGGGTCGTCATCGATGAGGGTAACTTTGATGTTTTGGGAGGTATACATGGGATAACTTGAAATTCAAACCTACTGGTTTATTGACAAAGATGCAAATTCTTATTTAAAGTTAGAGGTGCCCATTAGAAAATGACATTTCTTAATACAGCTAATTTTACCTACACTTCTAAAACCCGCTTAGTTGAAATGTAGACAAGAAAACTTTTAACATCAGGATATGACATTTCGGAGAGTACATCTGCATATTTTTTAATTTGAGTCTGATGTGCCATGGCTTCCTTTCCGGTTTTAAAATCGATTACCAAGGTTTTCCCTTTTCCAATGAGGACCCGATCCGGACGAAGACTTTCACCACCCGGAAGCATTATTTCCTGTTCATTTTTAACTTCCCAGTCTGAAGAGAAAAATTCCTTCATTTCCGGCAATAGCAACAAGGCCTGAATTTCATTCAGTAGTCCGGCCTTTTCGCTTTCGGAGATCATTCCTTCAAAGAGTATTTTATCGACAGCCATTTCAACATCTGTCAGGACTTTTATTTCAGATAATACCCTATGGATAAGAATACCATAATTTATTTTTTGGCTGACTTTTTCTCCCGTGATTTGAAGGAGATCACCTGCACGTGAACTGATACCGATTTTATCCTGCCATCGGTTTGTTGTATACAGCTTTAACTTTTCGGAAACAATATGACTTTCCATTTTCTCGCTTTCGTGTGCCAGTCCGGCATCACCACGTTCATATATGTCATCCGCGACAGTGCAATTGTTTGCCTCCAGAGTTTGGCGCAAAAGAGCAGAAACTGAATTAAGATCTTCACTTGAGTTTACTGGAGTGTAAATAAGCAATTGTTCTTCCGCCCTTGTAAATGCAACATAAAGCATGTTTAAATTATCGATCAGTGTTTGCATTAGTTCTTCCATATAGGAAGCGCCGAAATACGTTTCGAGCAAACGGTTTGAGTTGAGTAATGCTACCCGCCCCATTTCTCCATAAGGTTTTTCTTCGGCATGGCCCCAGAAAAGATCATTGGGTCTTGGTAAAATTCTCCATTCAGTAAAAGGCATCATCACAACCGGAAACTGAAGTCCTTTTGATTTGTGAATTGTCATGATACGAATGGCATCCTCATTCTCCGGTATAAGTACAGAGCAGTTCTTTACAGAATTACTCTGATTCCACCATTCCAGAAAACCATCGAGACTGCTATTGTTGCTTGAAGTATATTCCAGAACCAGATCCTGAAAACGCTGAATATAGGCATCGGGCTTTTCGTTAAATGAAAATATTCGTATAAGCTGCTCACAAAGATCATAGACCGGCAATTTGCTCAGGTAGGTGATATTGCCGGTAAAGTCTTCCGGTAAGGCTTTATTGAAGAGTGTGTCTTCAAGCCCTTCAACAGTGAAGAGTGTCTCGCCTGGAGGTTGTGCGGACTTACGTTTAATTGTGAGGTGGTCGCTGAATACAGGATGCAAATCTGTTATATTATTTTTAGCGAAGTATCGGTTGTAATAATAAATCACCTCAGTTTTTGCAATGGAATCTCGGGTGTTTGAAAGGAAACGCATTGCATTTACTAAAAATCGGATTCTGGGAGTGGAAGAGATTAATAATGAATCAGGGGAGATGATTTGAGTAATTCCTTGTTCAAGGAGGTATTGAGCAATCTCGTTTCCTTCTTTATTTTTACGAACAAGAATCGCGATATCTCTGTAATTATAATTTTTCTTTAGTAAGGCTTGAATATTCTCAACTGTTTTTTTTAATGCCTGTTCCTTCCAGCCGGATTCCTCTTTATCATCTGTAGCTTCTAACTTTTTCTCCAGAAAATTAATTTTCACATAACCTGCTTTTTGGTTTTTACCGGATACTATTTGTTCTAGGTCTTCAGAATAGGCAAGATCGAGAAGCGGGTGGCCATCCGGATGTATTCCTTTCCGTATGACTGCCGGCAGAGCCTGGAAAAAAATATTGTTGAAATCAACTACATCATGACGAGACCGGTAATTTGTGGAAAGAATCTCTTCCTTATAGAGTTCCTTAAAATGCTTCAGGTCTTCAAAAATGTGAATGAGCAGTAAATTCATATTTCCGCCACGCCATCTGTAGATGCTTTGTTTCGCGTCACCTACAACAAGAGTTGTGTTCCCGGAGCCGAGTGCATTATTGATAAGGGGAAGCAGATTTTTCCATTGATGAAGTGATGTATCCTGAAATTCATCAATCAATAAATGCTTGTATCTGTTACCGGACTTTTCATAGATAAATGGTGCATCTTGTCCTGTGATTATACGGCTGAGCATTTTTGGTGTATCAGCGAGGAGAATTACATTATTTTCATTTCGGTATTCGCTGAATTTTTTCAGGATATCGTTGACAATACCAAACATATAGATACGGCGCAGAGCTTCACAGGCACTGAGGTATTCAGTAAAATCCTTTTCAAATATAGTATGTGCATCTTGTAAACAATCACCAAGTCCGGAATTTACGGCATTTATAATCTGATCTTTTAGTTTAGAATTTTTAGTAAACCATTTATCGGGGTCAGCTAATGCGGCGGTAGCTCTCGTTTTTAATCGAAAATCATCCGGAGAAAAGGCATCCCGTAATTTCTCCAGATTACCCATCACACCACCGCGTCCGTAAGCAAAATCCTCTACAAGCAGTCCGGAATTTTCCCTAATTGAGTATGCCTTTTTCCCGATTTCTCTCATTCGCAGTTCAAAGTTCTTTCGGATTCCTCTCAGCTCATTATAAATCTCACGGATTCTTTCTCTTGTCAGTGCTTTTGATTCTTCATAATGGTCTTTGAATAATTCGTAAGCGACTATTTGGATATCCGCTTCTACATTCCAACCCTTATCTTCTTCGATCTTTTGGAAAAGAAGTGCGCCAAGCCATTCGGTAAGTTCCTTATCAGTTCCAACTTCTTTCAGTAATTTGTCGGTAACTTCCAGAATCGCGTCATCCAGACCAATCTCTACTTCTAATCTGAGAGGAAGGTGCATTTCTCTCGCCAGAGCACGCAGGATTCGTTGGAAGAAACTATCAATTGTGCTGACTGAAAATGATGAATAGTTATGCAGAATAAGTTTAAGAACCTTAGCGGCTTGTTTGTCAAGATTGATACCGGGTAATTCTTCAGTTAATACAACGCGTAGTGAACTTTCATTTCCCTTGCTTAATTGCACCAATGCCTCTACGATTCGCCCTTTCATTTCCGCGGCGGCCTTATTGGTAAAGGTTATCGCGAGTATATGCTGATAGTCGTCGGGATGTTTCAAAACCAGACACAGGTATTCCTTCACAAGGATGAATGTTTTTCCCGAACCGGCTGATGATTTATATATTTTTAGAGCGTTCAAATTAAAATTGTTGTAGAGATTAAATAAAATAAATTTCCAAACCCTGTTAGAGATAGCCTTGCCAAACTGTGCAGCTTCTGAAGTATGCGCTTAAGTTTTTCTCCTGTTCAAAAATTCCATAAACAGAAGAACCACTTCCACTCATTGATGAATAGATGGCACCAAGTTTATACATTTTGTTTTTAATATTTTTTATTCCCGGATACTTTTCAAATACAGTCAGTTCAAAATCATTTTTTATCAGTTCCTTCCATTCTGAAATCGGGCGATGGACTAATTCCGAAAGCGGAACATTGGGTTTGGAAGGTTTTACCCCTGCATATGCCTCTGTTGTACTGACATGCGCACGTGGTTTAACGATAACAATAAAATAATTTTTCAATTTAAGGGTGACGGGATTAAGGATTTCACCTTTGCCGCTTGCCAATGCAGGTTTGTTACGAATAAAAAACGGACAGTCACTGCCAAGATTTTCGGCCAGGCTTTCTAATTCACTTTCTGTTGCTCCCAGTTTAAATATTTTATTCAGTAGAAGCAAAGTACTTGCCGCATCAGAGGAGCCTCCGCCAAGTCCGGCACCAACAGGAATAACTTTATGCAGATGCATTTTTACCGGAGACAGATTGTACTTTGCTGTCATCAGTTCATATGCTTTTAAGCAAAGATTTTTTTCTTTCGGTCCAAAGAGACGCATTCCGGTTGAACGGAAGTCTATCGCCTGTTGGGATTGTTGATTCGGTACAATCTCAAGGATATCGGACCAGGGGACGGGATAAAAAATGGTTTCTATAGAATGAAAACCATCATTTCTTTTCGAAAGAATATGGAGGCCGATATTTATTTTACACGCAGGAAAAGTAATCATGGCCTGGCCTGTATGGAAAAATTATTTTTTTTGAATGCCTTATGAGTCTTCGTGTTTGATCGTTTTTCTGAAATAATTTATTCGATAGTTGAAGTATAAATCAGTTAAGCTTCTACCACAACTCCCATTGAGCTGAACTTCAGGATTCTGTTTTTAACTAATTCTTTCCGGTCGATTTTAAGTAATTGAGTTAGGTGGTTTTTGATTTCCCTTTTTACGATTTTATACATTTCATCCGGAAAGGTATGAGCCCCACCAACAGGTTCGCGAATAATTCCATCAATGAGTTTCTGACCGAGCATATCTTCCGCGGTAAGCTTCAGCACTTCAGCGGCTTTCTCCTTGAAGTCCCAGCTTCTCCAAAGAATGGAAGAACAGGATTCAGGAGAGATGACCGAGTACCACGTATTTTCAAGCATAAGAACTTTATCACCGATACCAATTCCCAAGGCACCGCCGGAAGCACCTTCTCCGATGATAATACAAATTATCGGCACCCGTAATTTTGACATTTCGAAAAGATTTCGGGCAATGGCTTCTCCTTGTCCGCGTTCCTCAGCTTCGAGTCCGGGAAAGGCACCCGGAGTATCAATCAGCGTGATAACAGGTTTGTCAAATTTTTCCGCGAGCTTCATCAATCGTAAAGCTTTCCGATAACCTTCAGGATTTGCCATCCCGAAATTTCTGAATTGTCTCTGTTTGGTGCTTGTACCCTTTTGCTGCCCGATGAGCATAACCGTTTGTCCGGAAATTGAACCTAATCCTCCAATAATCGCTTTATCATCTTTCACTGTGCGATCACCAAATAGCTCGACAAAATTTTTATCTGTGATTGCCTCAATATATGAAAGAGTATATGGTCTGTCAGGATGACGTGATAACTGAACCCGTTGCCAGGGGCTAAGATTAGAGTAAATCTTTTTTCGTGTTTCTTCAAGCCGAAGTTCCAGTTGGCGAACAGCTACACTAACATCTACCTTGCTTTTTTCGCCAATTAACTTTTGTTTTTCTATCTGGTCTAATAAATCAGCAATCGGTTTCTCAAAGTCAAGGAAGTTCATTTGTAGAATTATTATGGATGCAAGATAACAAATCCCGCAAATTTCAAATTTCTGAGGAAAAATAGGAGGTAAGGGCTCAATTGAAATATTCTGAGAGTAGGGTTTTGACTAGTGTGCTCATTTTCAATTTCAATTTCTTCTTAACGGTTGTATAATAGGAGAACATTTAATACCGAGTCTGCAAGTGAATAATGCTTTTTCTCTAAAAACGTACCGCCATCCAGAACACGGATCACATTTTGTTCGGCTAAATACAATTCGTTAAACAGCGGATCGTAATTTATGGATTGAAGCGGCGTACTTCGAAGTTGAACCATCGAATTCAGATAAATATTGTATTTCCAAAGTCCCTGATCAGTTGCCAGAAAAATATCTGTCGATTCGAAGTCATACACAGAGTTCAATGTCATAGTACCCAGGTTCCTGAGGAGAACCGACCTGTTAGTCAGCCTGCTAAAGATCTTAATTACCGTGTTCCCGTTTAAATGCCCCAGGAGGTATAGTTCATCCTGAGAGCGTTTAAGCATTTTTACTATGTCCATATCCAAAGGAGACTCAAGTTGTAAAGAGCCACTTGGATAGAAAAATGTCCCTAATCTTTTTTCCTGGGGGTTGAGGTAATCAAGTTCCGCATAGAAATAGTCATCAAGCCAAAATACTTTGTCCGGTCTGAAATAGCCTTCCTGCTGAACTTCAAACCTTTGGAGTCCATCAGCATCAAAAGCTCTGATTTTCCCATCATAGTAGGAAATGAAATTAAATTCATTTTGGAAATGCAGGTTTTCGAAGCAAGGAGTACCGAGAGGACAATTTCCCTGAACTTCATTTATTAATAGTCCGGAGTTGGCATCCAGTACCGAAAATGGCCCCCTTGAGCTGCTCAGGATATTAATTCGCTGATGACGAGAGCTAATGGAGCTGGAGAGGTAGTCGCTATTTAAGGTAGCGAAAAGTGTATTCCCTTGGGCTGTATCAAGTTGATGTACATTAACAATTCCTGAAGAAGTTGAGAGGGCTAATACTTTTAAACGTTCCAAAGGAATCGCCTGAATTTCAATTTCTCTTGCACGTCGGGTTGTATTTCTTCCATCAGATGCTTTAATAGTCAGGAGATATGTGCCACTCTCAAGCAAAGGATTGTCAATGTGGTATAAAGTGCTGAGATGAAAGTGATTGTTATTAGGATGATAAACAATTTCGTTTCCAGCAGGAATCTCATTTTGATACAGTAATTGAATGGAAACCATGGTTAAAGTTCCATCATCACTAACATCAGCTTCGACAAAAATAGAATCATACACCGATACGTTAAGAAAAACCGGCGGATTGATAAACTCAATTAGAGGATCAGTATCGGCTTCTTTCTTGCAGTTGAGTAACAGTGAAGCCAGTACGAAAAAGGAAGTATACTTCAATATGCGATAATTCGTAAATTCAGAAAGCATGCTTATTATTTTGACAGATGTAAAATAAGAAATTTCGGTCAAATGAAGACAATGCCCGATATTAATGGTTCATCAGAGAGTCATTTTTTTTAAGTTTTCAGAAATGAACCGGAAAATTAATTCTGACTACCAGTAAATATTTATTTATGAACATGCTTTTTCAACGACCTCTAAATAATTAGCTTCGCAACCCGTTCGATAAAAAATATTCCCGGTTAAAATTATCTTAAGTCTCTTTCAGTATATTTGAATATTATGTCAGAATCAGGTGAACAGCTCAGTTCCGGAGAAATAATTGCCAGAAAGCGGGTGACTGCAAAGCCGGCATTTAATACTTTGCAATCCCAGCAATTTGGAAAACTTCCACCTCAGGCATTGGATCTGGAGGAAGCTGTACTTGGCGCACTTTTATTAGAAAAGGATGCCTTAACATCAGTCATTGATATTCTTACAGCTGAAGCATTTTACCGGGATGCACACAAATTGATTTTTCTGGCCATCCGACGATTATTTGATCGTTCTGAGCCAATAGATATTCTAACTGTAACGAATGAGTTAAAGAAAAGTGCTGAGCTGGATATTGTTGGAGGACCTTTCTTTATCACCCAGCTTACCAATCGTGTCGCCTCCGCAGCAAACATTGAATACCATTCAAGGATCATACTTCAGAAACACATTCAACGTGAGTTGATTCGTATTTCATCAGAAACTATTCGTGATGCCTATGAAGATACCAGTGATGTGTTTCAGTTACTGGATCGTGCGGAG
>CAYHFJ010000093.1:0-12382 GCA_964355885.1 uncultured Flavobacteriales bacterium | reverse complement strand
CACTTGTGAATGGCAAACAATTTGAATTCTGGGATTGGATCGCGAAGTATTATATGTGTCATCCCGGAGAGGTGATGAATGCCGCTATTCCTTCCGCCCTGAAACTGCAAAGTGAAACCATCGTCATTCTGAATCCTGATTTTAATCCTGAGACTATTCAGCTTACGAATGATGAGTTTCTGATATTTGAAGTCCTTCAGTCAAAAAACGAACTTTCGCTGGAAGAAGTATCCCGGATTCTGAATAAGAAAAATGTTCACCGGCTATTGAACAGCATGCTTCAAAAGGGTGCTTTATTTCTCTCCGAAGAAATAGAGGAGAGCTACCGTCCGAAATTTGAGTCCAGAATTTCTTTGACATCAAACTATAAAACGGATAAATCACTGGAGCAGCTTTTCCTGGAACTGGAACAGGATAAAAGAAAGCTGAAACAGTTGGAATCTTTGATGGTTTTTTTTAAATACCTGTATGCCGGCAAGGAAAAGGATTATGTAAAGAAAACTGAACTTAAAACGGATCCAAATTTTTCAGATTCATCATTGCAGACGCTCTTAAAAAATAAGATTCTCGAAGAACATGAAATTCGAATTGACAGAATCTTTATTCCTGATACAGAAAAACTTCCTCCTCAGCAATTAAACGAAATGCAGGCCGGAGCTCTTTCAGAAGTTCTGGCTGAATGGCAGTCTAAAGATGTTGTATATATTCATGGAGTTACTTCCAGTGGTAAAACGGAAGTGTATATTCATCTTATCGAAGAGGTACTTCGATCCGGGAAACAGGTATTATATCTGTTACCTGAAATAGCACTAACAACACAGATCATCACCAGATTGCGTAAGCATTTTGGTAATACGATTGGCGTATATCATTCCCGTTACAGCAATAACGAGAGGGTAGAGATCTGGAACAATGTTCTTGCATTCAGCAGCGGGTCTCCCGGAGGTTCAAAGGCGCAGCTTGTTCTCGGTGCCAGATCAGCACTTTTACTTCCTTTCAATAATCTTGGTTTAATCGTTGTTGATGAGGAACATGATTCTTCTTATAAACAAGCGGATCCGGCACCCCGATACCATGCACGGGATTCGGCTATAGTGTTAGCCCGTATTCATAAAGCGAAAGTAATACTTGGTAGTGCCACACCTTCACTTGAAAGTTATTATAATGCCAAACAGGACAAGTATGGCTTAGTAAGGATGACAGAAAGATACGGTGGAATACAAATGCCGTCCATAGTCGTGGCTGATATACGCGAAGCAAAGAGGAAGCGAATCATGAAATCACATTTCACTCCTGAGCTGATGCAGTCCATTTCATCCGCTTTAAGTAAAAGTGAGCAGGTAATTCTTTTTCAAAACAGAAGGGGATTCTCTCCTTATATTGAATGCAACCGTTGCGCATGGATTCCGCATTGTAAGAATTGTTCTGTGACGATGACATACCACAAAGCCAGTCACCAGTTAAAATGCCACTACTGTGGATTTATTCAGCAAGTGCCTTCTGTCTGTCTGCAATGTGGCGATCACCAAATGGAAGTTAGAGGTTTTGGCACAGAAAAAATTGAAGAGGAGATTGCGCTTTTATTTCCGGATGCAAAAATTGCCAGAATGGATCTGGATGCGACCCGCACGAAGAATGCTTTTCAACAAATCATCACAGACTTTGAAGAACGCAAAATTGACATCCTGGTGGGGACACAAATGGTTACCAAAGGCTTGGATTTTGACAATGTCAGTACGGTTGGGATTATTAATGCAGATCAATTATTAAATTTTCCTGATTTCAGATCTTTTGAACGGAGCTATCAACTCATGGCACAGGTGAGTGGGAGGTCGGGCAGAAAACAGAAACGAGGGAACGTTGTAATTCAGACTTCTCAACCAGACCATTGGGTGATTAGCGATGTGGTAAAAAATGATTATGAATCATTCTATAACAGAGATCTTGAAGAGCGCCGAAAGTTTAGCTATCCACCTCACTCCAGATTAATAGAAATACTTTTGAAGCATAGAGATAAAGAACTTCTTGATGACGGAGCAGGAGTGCTTGCGACTCTGCTTACTAAGAAACTTGGCAAAAGGGTTTTCGGTCCGCATGTTCCATTGGTTTCCAGAATAAAAAATCAGTACCTGAAATTATTTTTAATTAAAATTGAAAAAGAAGGATCCTCAACTGAAGCAAAGAAGCTTATCAAGGATTGCATTGCCACATTTTATGATAACAAAATTTATCAACGGGTACAACTTCATATTGATGTTGATCCGATGTAAAAAGGATTAATATATTGCTGAGAACAAAAAAGCCGGGTACTTATAGGATTCGGCTTTTTTATTGTCAAAGGAGTTGGATTTTATTCCCGTATCAATTGAATATATCCATTATAAGCTTGTGTTTTGGCATTGAGTACGTAGTAGTAAACCCCTTCGGAAGCCTCAGTACCACCGGTAGTTTTTCCATCCCATTGAAAGTCGGCTTCAGTGGATTCAAAAATAATTTTACCCCAACGGTTATAAATCACAAACCGGAAACCATCAAAATTACAAAGTTCATCGATGTGATATGTATCGTTTTTAGAATCAGCATTCGGAGTGAAGACGTTTGGAATTTTTAAAACTCCTTCACAAGGTTTATAAAGAACAAGGACGGAATCCCTTCCTGAACAACCGGTGATTCCATAAGCGACATCTACATAATAATAAGAATTAATGCCATTGGTAGTTGCATAGAAGGTATTAAGTACAACAGGATCCTGATTCACAAAACCCGGAGGAGTCCAGTTATACACAAGAGGCTGACTGGTTGGATTCACCGTAAAAACATGAAGTGTATCCCGTTCACCATCGGTCACATAAATCGAATCTTCCAGAATATCGACTCCGACAAGTGAAGTTACTATGACACTATCGGTTGATGAAACTTGAATCAAACATTCTTCGCTGGTCAAGGTATCAAATATGTAGGCTATGTAAAGTTTTGGTTTATAAATTCCAACACTTGTATAGGTATGGCTCTGGACAGTATCTTGTGTGTTTGGAATAACATTTCCATCACCAAAATCCCAGGCATAATAATTTACATTTGTTCCTGATCCAATGAAATTGACAGTAAGCGGTCTACAACCGGAATCCGGATCCAAAAAAAGTGTTCCTGTGGGTCCTGAGAGTACAACCAAATCCGGTTTCATTACCGTGTCGGAGCAACCAAAATCATTTATTACTATGAGTCCTACTCCAAATGATCCAGCGTTATTAAATTTATAAGTAGCCGAACTTAGGAGACTGTTCGTATCGGTAACGATACGTTCCGTAAAGTCCCAAATAAAAGTACTTCCATCACCGAACATGTAACTGTTATCGTCGATTGTAAATATTGTATTTATTTGAGCTTGTTTGATCAATTGTTGGTTTACAACACATGTATCATTATACAATGTCGTACTAAAATTCGCTGGTGTCGTATAAATAAAAATATTACTTGTTGTTGAATCAACACAACCATTTCCATCCGTGACAATCAACTTAAGAGGATAAGATCCATTATTTGGATAGATATGATTAACAGTTGAAACATCAATGACAGTTGCATTTGTATTGTCTCCGAAATCCCACTGATAAGTAACCGGCGTTGCAACGAAGGTTCCAGGACTTGCAACGATGGTTTGTTGAATATTTCTGCAACTGCTATCAGGTGGTACAATAACAGGTACAGGCCGTGTTGGTCGAATGTAATTTGTGGAGGTCACAGAATTCGAACAACCATTTACATCAGTGACGGTAAGTATTACAGTATAGTTTCCCGGTGTGGAATAAGTCAGAGTATCAGTTCCGGGAGGCGTGGAGATTGTATGGCTCACAGTATCATAATTCCATATCCATTGAGAAATTGCTCCCCCTTCAGTTTTACTTGTATCTGTGAATGTCACTAATATCGGTGCGCAACCTGTAAATGGAGAAGCCGAAAATCCAGCAGTGGGACCTATGATATGAACCTGTTGATTTGCAACATCTGTACAACCATGAATGTCTGTTACTGTGAATTGTACATTAAAAAATCCGGTAGTATTATACAGATGCAAAGTATCCGCATATACTGATGTGTCCAGAACATTTGCAATACCTTCTCCGAAATACCAAACCCTGCTTACGGCATCAGTGGATCCACTACCGGTAAAGTTGATTATTCCCGGGCGACAGACAGTGTTTGTGTCTGTATCCAGAAGAGCTACCGGATCAGTGACAATGACAGTGTAAACAGTGTCAATTGTGCACCCGCTGACAGAACTTGTTGCAGTTAATTCAACAGTGTATGTTCCGCGCGTAGCGTATGTATGACTGGGATCTGTTAGTGTGGAAAGAGGCGAAGAATCACCGAAATCCCAGGAATAACTAGTGGCCCCACCAGAAAGATTTGTGAATGCGACCAGATATGGGCTCGGACAATTGTATTGAGTGCTGAAATTTGGGATTGGACCAAGCACAGTGATCATATCCTGAATGATCAAAGTGTCCGGACAACCATTATAGAATGCGATCAATTGAACGTTAAAAGGATCTGTTGTACCTGAAGTATCAAGATTATATTGATGGTTTGGATGTTGGGCAGTAGACCCGCCACCATCACCAAAGGTCCATAACCAACCCGTTACAGGAGTCGGGGTGAGATCTGTAAATTGTACATTTTCATCGAAGCAAATAGACAGCGGAGTTGCACTGAAATTTGCAATAGGTGGAGTTCCTATTTTTATGTAGGCAGCTTTTGTAAGTGTCGCGGTACAACCGGTAGATGTAGTTACTACAAGGGTTACGTCAAAAATTGCAACCGAATCAAATGTATGGGAGATAAATGGATTTGTACCACTACTTTGAGGGCCTGTTCCGTCTCCAAAATTCCAGGTATAATTAGTGATATTCGGATCAGCCGGAGAAAACACGGTGGCATTAAAATTAAAAGTTGAACCAACACAACCACTGTCCGGTTGAGTGAAATCAATCGTTGGTGGAACAATTTCTATGTATGAAGGATAAACCGCGGTAGCTGTACAGCCAAAATTATCCGTAACAGTATGAGTAATAGTGTAAATGCCGAAAGCATTATAAACGTGCGTTGGATTTTGGAGTGTTGATGTATTCTGTGCACCACTTGCAGGGTCGCCGAAATCCCAAGACCAGGAAACGTTTGAGCTGATGGTATCCGTGAATGGAACGGTAAAACTTATTGCGCAGGCATCTGTAACAGGAGTAAAGATCATTGGAATTGGTGCAGGTCGTACAGTAATAGTTTTAACAAATGTATTAGTACAACTTCCTATTGAAACAATAAGAGTCACATCATGCGCACCTGCAGATACGAATGTATGAACAGGATCCTGCAAATTGCTGGTATTATTCCCTCCACTTGCGGGATCATTAAAATTCCAGAAGAAATTACCCGAAGTGCCTGTGTTTGTGAATGTAACGGCATCTCCTATGCAAATCACCGAATCGGATGCTGTGAAAGAAGCCTGTGGTGATGCAATATTGACGACAGCAGTTTGACTTGCACTACAACCTGGTACGCCGGCTGTGAGTGTGACAGTATAGCTTCCTATGTTGTTGTAAATGTGCGATGGATTTTGTTGAGTGGAAGTGTTGCTTCCTCCACTGGCAGTATCACCAAAATTCCATGAAAATTGATTCGTATTTTGAGAATTGTTAGTGAAATTAATAGTAGCAGGAGCCAGACATGCACCTGGAGGAGTAGCTGAGAAATTTGCAATTGGCTGTGGGAAAACGTAAATTGTATCAGAAAAACTTCTGTTACAACCATTTATGTCAGTTATTGATAAAAGAGGGTAGAAAGTCTGCATCGTTGAACTTGAAAAAATGAATTGATGAGTAACACTAGTAACTCCAGTCACGTTAGGTGACAAATCACTAAAGGCCCATTCGTATTGATTTATAGCGCCATCTCCTGGCGTTGAAGTACTCGTGAAGATGACAGAAGTTGTAGAACAAACAGTATCTTCGCTTACAGTAAATGATGCTGTTGGGCTATTGAATACTGTAATATAATTTGTTTTAATCTCCGTATCACTACCGAGAGTATTTGTCACGGTCAGAGTAACCGTATAAACTCCAGGAGTATTATAAATTTTAGATGGATTCTCCAAAGTTGAGGTTGCTCCATCACCAAAATCCCAACTATAAGAAGTAGGGTTTCCTGTTGAAGTTCCTGTAAAATTTATTGTAGCAGGAGAACAACCAGCGGTGATATTCGAAGTAAAATTCGCAACAGGTTGGGCATAAGCTGAAATGCCGGTTGCGAAAAGGAAAGTCATTATCAGACTTAAACGTGTAAATAAGTTCTTCATGAATAGATTAGGTAGGATCAATTAAATCGGTTTTCAAAACGTTTCAAATGTAAAATAAAAATCAGAATAATGAAGGCTGTTATCCTTCTATTTAAGGTGATTTTTTGTTAAAGAGGATGATGGATTTCCCGAAAATCGGTAGTGTTTGCAATAAATTATTAATTGTTAAGGTCTGAAAGTGGCAATTAGCCCAATCCTATTGCATGTTTCCGGCAGATCACCGGAATTTGATTTGGCTAAAGCCAACCACATGTTCCGCTTTTATCCACTCTAAATAAGGTATGGGGCAATTAGCGCAAGCATCTATTTCTTGGACAAGTGTTTTGATGAGGAGAATTTAGGATGTGCCATATCAAAACTGAATTGTGGGAAATTATTTTAAATATGAGCCTTTTTTTCATAATAACACATTAGAATTGGCTAATCTTGTGTTCCCTAAAGTGTACAATTTTCAAATCGTGATTCGGGATGGTTCAATTCACCCTCAGAAGAATAGTTAATGGAATGCTGGTGATGTTTGGCGTCATTGTCATCATTTTTTTCTTGTTCAATGTACTACCCGCCGATCCTGCCAGAATGATGCTTGGTCAAAGGGCGGATAGTGCCTCTGTATCAATCATCAACAAAGATCTTGGTCTCGATCAGCCTGCCTACAAAAGATTCTTTTATTACCTGAATGATCTGAGTCCTGTTTCAATGCATTCACTTTCTAATTCAAGCCATATATACCTCAATCCACAAAAATATTCATCAAGCAGAAAGTTGATCAGGTTAAGTTCAGAAAAAATTTTAGTTCTGAAAGCACCATATCTCAGGAGATCCTACCAGAACAAATCTGAAGTCAGTACTATTCTTCTTGAAAGAATTCCGGACACTGCAGTACTGGCATTTGCAGCCATTTTAATTGCCGGCATCTTTGGAATCACCCTCGGGATTGTCTCTTCCTTAAAAAAGGATACCTGGATAGACAGGCTTGCCTTGATAATATCTATTTCAGGAGTTTCTTTGCCATCTTTTTTCGCCTCGATCATTTTTGCATGGATTTTCGGTTATTTACTTTCCGCTTATACCGGACTTGACATGACAGGCGGATTGACTGCAGTTGATCCCTTTCAAGGTGAATATCTTGCACTGAAAAATTTAATTTTACCCGCACTGGTACTCGGTTTCCGCCCCCTTGCGATCATCGTACAATTAACCAGAAGTTCCATGCTGGAAGTTTTATCACAGGATTATATCCGTACCGCAAGAGCGAAAGGGCTCAGTTCCGGAATTATCATCACTAAACATGCTCTGCGAAACGCCCTAAACCCTGTAGTGACAGCCATTAGCGGATGGCTCGGGTCACTTCTAGCCGGTGCTGTTTTTGTCGAATATATATTTGGATGGAATGGGATCGGAAAGCTCACGGTCACAGCACTTGAGAACTATGATTTACCTGTTGTGATGGGGATTGTGTTGTTTATTTCACTGGTCTTTATCACTTTAAATATCCTGGCAGATTTACTCAATGGGGTCTTGGATCCCAGGATTCGTTCTTTTGAAGCCTAAATTGTCATGACTTGTCAGAACCACTTAAGATTCGTTAATTTAGACTAATAATTACAAATACATCATGAGAAAAAAGATCATCGCAGGTAACTGGAAAATGAATTTAAATTATGCGGAAGCACTTGCTTTAGTTGATACAATCGTAGATCAGATGGAAGATGAAGGACTGGCTGAAGTGGTGCTTGCGCCTCCGTTTATCTACTTAAGAGATATTGTATCCAGAGTACAGGGCAGTACCCGGCTATCTATTGCCGCGCAAAATTGCTCTGAGTATAAAAATGGCGCACACACCGGAGAAGTTTCATCGTCCATGCTTAGCTCCGTCGGTGTTGAATGCGCTATTATCGGACACTCAGAACGTCGCTCAGATCAGCATGAATCAGACCGGATGTTAAAAGAAAAGGTCGACCGTATTCTTGAGCAGTTCCTTATCCCTATCTTTTGTTGCGGAGAATCTTCTGAACAACGTAAGCAAGGAATCCATGGTAACACAATTAAAGCACAGCTTGAACAAGGTTTATTTCATCTGAATCAGACTCAGCTTTTGAGTTGTATAATTGCCTATGAACCAATCTGGGCCATTGGTACCGGTGTCAATGCAAAATTTGATCAGATCCAGGAGATGCATTCACTGATACGAAATCTCATCAGTGAACACTATAAGAATAATGTTGGCGATAATATTTCCATTATATACGGAGGCAGTGTGAACAGTGCCAATGCTGAAGAAATTTTTTCCGCCCCTGATGTGGATGGTGCATTGATAGGCGGTGCGTCTCTTAAAGCTTCTGAATTTATCGCTATATTGAAAGTGATGGAGAAAACACTCAGTTCCAGAATGGTTTAAAATGGATTATTTCGAAATCCGGTTTTATTGCAATCCTGCAATGAATGAAATTTTAATTGCCTGGCTTGGCAACTCCGGTTTTGATATGTTTGAGGAAATTGAAGACGGTCTCAAAGCATACATCCCAACACAAGAATTTAATGAGGAGAATCTATTGTTGGCCCTGTCAAATATTCAGGGTTCAGAAAATATTAAATTTGATAAAACGTTTATAAAAGAGCAGAACTGGAACAGTCAATGGGAAAGTAATTTTGAACCGGTTACTATCGTCGGAAAAATTCATATCAGAGCTCCTTTTCATCCTGCAAACAATTTCGAGCTAGAAATTATTATTGAACCAAAGATGTCTTTCGGTACCGGACATCATGCCACGACCTCTATGATGGCGGAATTAATGCTGAGTGTTCCTCTTGAAGGCAAAAGTGTGCTGGATATGGGCTGTGGCAATGGAATTCTGGCCATCCTGGCTTCAAAATTAAACGCGGGAAAAATTCTGGCCGTCGATAATGATGATTGGGCTATTGAAAATTGCAGGGAAAATTGTTTGAGAAATAATACACCTGAAGTTGAAACACTCAAGGGTGAATCAGAAATTCTTTCAGGAAGAAAATTTGATGTGATCCTGGCGAACATTAACAGGAATGTATTGATTTCAGATATGCATATCTATGCCGCTTCACTTCTAAAAGATGGTTTCCTTTTACTCAGTGGCTTTTTGACTGAAGATCGGAAAATGATTTGTGATAAAGCAAAAGAAGCAGGACTAAACCTTCAAAAAGAGACGGATCGACTAAACTGGATGGCCATTCAGTTTACAAAGTGAAGAAATCGGACTCTTTTTAAAAAAGGTATACCTGAAATTAACAATTTCGTACTTTACAAAGGTGATAAGTGTTGAGCTTAATAAAATTTCAAGCAGTAAGAAAATGAAAATTGCATTCAGAAAATATATTATCCTAGGCATTTTTTTAATATCAAATTCTCTTTCAGGTCAGGGTCTGAAAAGTTTTACATCGGAGCCTGTAGCATTTCTGGCGGAGATAAAAAGTTTTCTTATAGAGACGGATAAGAAAGAGGGAGAAAAAATACATGAGGAATTTTCGCTTCTCTGGAATGCAGGTAGTTTTAGTGCAGTTCAGCAAAAGGCAATTTACGCTACAAGTAATGCAATGTTGAAAAAAAGGATGAAAGCATTTCCTGATTTCAAAAATTACCTCAGTGCCTTAATGAGTTTTATTGCAAGTAATCAATCTGCACAAAGCTTTACAGCCTGGCAGGCAAGTCAGGATAAGCTGTTACAAATGCCTTCAAAACATTTTGCCAATTACATTATTAGTTGTAACGATCTTTTTCGTGACAATTCGCTCTACATATCAACTTCTACACGTTGGTATACTTTGAATAAAAATTACACTTTTGAATTTGACTCCATCCCGAAAATTGTATTCCCGAAGATGGATCTAATTTGTGTTTCAAAAGGTGACTCATCCATCATCTATGGAACAGAGGGAGCACTCTATCCTACGCGTGAATTATTTGTGGGTAAGGGAGGCAAGGTAAACTGGGTTCGTGCAGGTTATGACGAAAGCAGCATCCATGCAAACCTCAATGATTTTCACATTGATGTGCGGAGCAGTGAATTCAGCGCCGACTCCGTTTTATTTACAAATACAGTCTACTTTCAAAAACCTCTGCTCGGACAATACAAAGATAAGGTCCTCGCTAATGTCACTCCTGAAAATGCTACCTATCCACGCTTTGAATCGTACACAGCCGGTTTAGAAATAAAAAATATTGTTCCTGATATAGATTACAGAGGTGGGTTTTCCATGAATGGTAACAAGATGGTTGGCTCGGGAACAGAAGAAGACGCTGCACAATTACATTTCCGGCGTGAGAATAAACCATTTCTGATTGCCTATTCACGAGGTTTTGTCATTCGCAAAGACAAGATCACTTCAGATAATGCCGCGGTAAAAATTATTTTTGAAGGTGATTCAATCTTTCATCCGGGTTTATCTTTTAAATATATTGTAAGGGATAGAGAGTTAGCACTGATCCGTGGAGAAGATGGCAAGTCTAAAAGTCCTTATTTCGATTCCTTCCATCAGCTTGACATGTACTTCGATGGCTTGTACTGGAAAATCGATGATCCAATTATTGATTTGAAAATGATCAGTGGTATAGGCGAAAGCAAAGCCACTTTTGAATCCAGTAATTATTTCCGCAAGCAGAGATTTCTTAAGCTGCAAAGTTTGAGTGAAATACATCCACTTTCTACAATTAAAAAATTTGCGGAGAAAAGTGGCTCTCCTGTGATTTATACAGAAGAGCTGGCGAAGGACATGAGACTTCCTGCTAATGAGGTACGCACCATGCTGATAAACTTTTCCAATCAGGGTTTTGTGACTTATGATGGGGTGGAAGACAGAGCGGTTATTAAAGACAGACTTAACTACTATCTGTTAGCCAATGTTGGTAAAATTGATTATGATGTGATTCAGTTTGAATCAGTGATAAATGCAAAACCAAATGCAAGTATCAATCTGTTAAATTTTGAATTAACCTTACGGGGCTTAGCGCCTATTGTGTTGAGTGACTCACAAAACGTTGTTATCTATCCTGCTGAACAGGAGATCAAGGTAAAGAAGAACCGCGAATTCGCTTTTGCGGGAAGAATTAAGGCCGGACGTTTTGATTTTTTTGGAAAGGAATTTAGTTTTGACTACCAGAATTTCAAAATCAATCTTGATAATGTTGACTCACTAAGATTAAAAGTGGAGAGTCCGGATCCGAAGGATGTCGATAATTATGGTAATAGAAAACTGGTTGCTGTCCGCTCTGTATTGGAAAATATTAATGGCGATCTGATTATCGATAATCAGGGGAATAAATCCGGCTTGCATAATTTTCCGGAGTATCCTATATTTAATTCAAAGAAGGACTCCTATGTTTACTATGATAAGTCTTATATACAGCAAGGTGTCTACTTGCGCGATGATTTTTATTTTCACCTGGATCCATACACCATTGATTCGCTCGATAATTTTAGCAGCTCGGGATTACGATTCGATGGCGAATTTATAAGTGCGGGAATATTTCCTGATTTCAGAGACACACTTCGGCTTCAACAGGATCTTTCATTGGGGCTCATCCGAAAAACAGGTGACCAGGGTTGGCCAGCATACGGAGGCAAGGGTACTTTTACCAATACTGTAAAACTTAGTAATGAAGGATTGCATGGTGATGGCAAAGTGGACTTTCTTACTTCCTTGAGTACTTCAGATGATTTTCTTTTCCTGCCTGATTCCATGAATTCAGGGATGAAACTCTGGACAAACCGTAAGGAGACATTGAATGGTGTTCAGTTTCCTGCTGTTGATGCCGGGAATGTATATGTTCATTGGGAACCAAAGAAGGATGTCATGTATGTCTACAAAAAGGACATGGATATGAATATGTATGAAGGGCAGGCATTACTCAACGGCAATTTGCAATTGCGACCAGCGGGATTAACAGGAGACGGAATAATGACATTTGCCGAGAGTGAACTAGAAGCAAGGCTTATAAAATATAAATCAGATATCTTCGATGCGGACACTTCCGATTTCCGACTCACATCCGACAACACTGCC
>CAYHFJ010000092.1:0-12649 GCA_964355885.1 uncultured Flavobacteriales bacterium | reverse complement strand
TAAAGTTTTTAATCACTTCCATCGCAGAGACTTTGCCGGAGATAATTGCCGGTGGCACTCCCGGTCCGGGAACTGTCAACTGGCCTGCAAAATACAAATTATCGATCTTTTTGCTCTTCATCTTTGGTTTCAGAAAGGCGGTCTGCCTTAGTGTGTTTGCCAATCCATATGCATTTCCTTTGTAAGCATTGTAGTCAGAAATAAAATCAGAGATACAATAGCTTCTCTTATATTGTATGTGAGATCTAAGATCTTCGCCTGTATACTCGTGAATACGATTCATCATCACATGAAAATACTTCTCACGTATTTCTGCTGTATCTTCCAAACCTGTAGCTACCGGCATGAGAATAAATAAATTTTCATGACCAGCAAGTGCTACGGTATCATCACTTTTAGAAGTACAACAAACGTAAAACAATGGTTCTGTTGGCCACTTTTTATTTCTATATATTTCCTGCGAATGAATATCAAGACTGGCATCAAAGAACAGATTGTGGTGCTTTAACTTTTGAACCTTTTTGTTTATTCCCAGATAAAAAATTAAACTTGATGGAGCGAATGTCTTTTTCTCCCAGTATGCTTTAGTATATCCTCTATCAGCTTCTGATAATAAATTCTGTTCAATGTGGTTATAATCGGCAGCACCTATAACGACATCCGTCTCCACAGTACCGGATGTGGTTTCAACATTCCGGATCATGCTCCCGGTCACATTAATTTTATTCACCGAAGTATTGAAATGAAAACGTGCACCATTTTCCTCTGCTACTGCTTTCATGGCCTCGGCAACTTTACCAAAACCTCCCTGTGGGTACCAGGTACCTAATTTCAAACCAGCATAATTCATCAGGCTATATAAAGCCGGTGTTTCCTTAGGCATGGCACCCAGAAATAAAACCGGAAATTCCATTAAAGCAATGAGTTTAGCGTTTTTGAAATATTTTCGAACATGTTTACTGAAGGAGCTGAAAACCTGCATGCGAAGCACACCGGAAAGGGTCTTCCTATCTGTGAATTCAAAAAGTGAATGAGCAGGTTTGTAAACCAGGTCTTCTACACCTGCTTTATACTTGAACTCTGCCTCATTCAAAAATCGAATCAACTGCTTTCCGCTACCGGTTTCAATCTGTTCAAAAAGATTAAGAAGTTCATTGAACCCTGAAGGAATATCCATACAATCATCCTTTCCAAATATTACTGAGAAAGATGGATCTAATAACTTTAAGTCATAATAATCTGAGGCGCTTTTCCCAAAGTCTTTGAAAAATCGTTCAAAAACATCCGGCATCCAGTACCAGCTAGGACCCATATCAAATAAAAATCCCTCCTTAGTTTTGAATTGTCTCGCTCTGCCTCCTGCTGACTCATTCTTTTCATATACGTCAACATCGTACCCGGCAGCAGCCAAATAAGCCGCGGCACTCAAACCTGAAAATCCGGCTCCGATAACAACTGCTTTATGAGACATTTTATGTTTAAGTTTTTCTACCTATTCTTAAACAACAATATTTATTTTAAATAGTTCATTTCAAATGTAGAAATATCTTTGATCCAATCTGTTTTCTTCCCAAGTTTCAGAGTCTCAGCTATTTGCAAATTTCCGGAAATATGCACTTTTGCCTCGCTAAATCTTCGTTCCAATCGCGTCAAATATTCCTGGGCATCTTCTGAAGACCGATGTCTTACCATAAATAAAAGTAAATGCTTTGGCTTAATGTCAGCATACAATTCCTGCAAAGAATCAAAAGGGACATTACTTCCTAAAAATATCACTCGCTCACCATGCTGTCGAAGCAGGTAGGAAGAGAATAACAGACCCAGATCATGAAATTCGTCTTCAGGTAAAAACAATACCCACGTCGATTTTTTTCCTGAAATAGATGGCAGGGCATCAATCGCAGCACAAATCTTCTGACGCAATAAATTGGAAATAAAATGCTCCTGTGCCGGACAAAACTCATCCTTCCCCCACATCAGCCCGATTCGAACCATCATGGGGTAAATCACATGTTCATAACAGTTTTTCAATCCGAAACGAAGTAAACAGGCAGAAAAAGTCTTCTCAAAATCAGCCTCTTCATAATTTAAACCGGAAATTATAAGCTGAGAAATGAAGTACTCATACTGAGCATTTTCAGACTTCGCTAATTCAATTTGTCGATCAAGCAGTTGGTTTAACTCCTTTTCAGAAAGTCTGCATAACTCAGAGACTTTCAAACCTGCGTTGGAAAGACTTACAATATTCAATAGTTTCCTCAGCTGATTGTCATCATAATAGCGGACATTTCCTGGAGATCTTTTTGGTGTGAAAATTTTATAGCGCTGTTCCCAAATTCGGATGGTGTGTGCTTTGATACCACTTAATTGCTCCAGACGGGAGATGGAATAGGTTCCCATGTTTGTTTAAATATATACAAATATACTTAAACAATTTTAATCTGCAAAAAAGACTTTTCAAACAAAAACCCGGTATCTGCAGACATCTGTGGGTCAAAACTGAAAGTAGGTCAGATCATCAATTCCTGTACCTTAAAGCAGGAAAACTTTTTAGTATGGGCTTTAGAAAAATCAGCACTTATGGGATTGCTAATGTTTAATCAGGCGAATGGTCTTTGAGAGAACTCCATTCTGCCTGGCCTGAAGGTAATAAACACCCGACTCCAAATCCTGGAACCCGGAAACATTGCATGTAGTGCTGCCTTTAATCTTTTCAGTGATCAGAGTACGCTCCATTACCCCGCTGGAATTCATTAATGATAATTGTACGGTTTCTTCCTGTGGAGCAGAAAGTGTAATCATTGCATCGCTCTTGAATGGATTCGGAAAAACATTTACAATTGAAAGATCCATAACCTGGCCTTCCAGGACAACGCTCACAGGATCATACACACGACTGTTTCCATCATGATCCACCTGAACGAGACGGTAAAAGTTCAATCCATCCATGGGAGCATCATCGGTAAATTTGTAATATAGAGTCCTGGAACTATTTCCCGCTCCGGCAGCTGCCCCGATCTCTTCATAGTTCTCCCCGTCTTCACTTCGCTCAATTACGAAATAAGCGTTATTTGTTTCTGACGCAGTAGCCCAATTCATTTCTACATTTTCCTTCTTCGACACTTCGGCCTTGAAGTAAAGCAATTCAACCGGTAATGGTGTTGCCTCGGTAAAGAATGCTTTAAAATAGATGCTGAACTGGCGTGAAGCGGAACTGCTTTTGTTTATCCCTCCGGTTCTGTATGTTATAAGATTGACATTATCGAAATTCATCTGGAACATAACTGTCTTCACGGCGGAATCAATACCATTGTAGTTGGTGTTAGGGCCAATGGAAGTTACCGAGGATCCATCCTGCGTGTCGGTCATGCTGTTTGGCGAATTCACAGAATAACTCACTGGGGTATAAGCTTGTACTTTTTCCTGTATCGAGCTGGATCCATCCACATCAATCGCGGTCGCTGAGATATTGCTAAGCGTAGTATCTGTGTCCGTGCCTGCCTTTTTAAAACGAATTTGCCATTCAACATAGCTGGTTTTAGGTGTGCCACTTGTTCCATTCGCCACGCTCACATATGGTTGAAAAGCCGGATCATATCCGGTGGAGGAGGCAGGTATATCAATATCGCTCAAAGATGCGCCATTGCTGATAGCCGATAAAGTCACTCTTGCATCAACACCATCAGTAACATCTGGAAATTTATAAATTGCATTCACGGCTCCATTTGTTCCGCTTATCAAAGTACTGTTGATAAAAACCAATGGAGTGGAACTCACTTGTGCTTTCACTGTTGCTGCAAGAAATCCGGACAGCAAAAAAATGAATAACAAGAAATACAGACTTACATCTGCGTGTAGTCTGAGTCGTCTAATAAATATCAGTCCTCTTGTTTTCATTTTCATTTTTTCGTTGAATTCCCTTTCATGTAAATATCGGAACACACGAAATCACATGAAAAATACAACATCAATCGACCACCATGCGGCACATAAGCAGTTCAATCTTACACTTTCGATCTCTGCAAAATTTGATTTTTTTTCTGTTGTCTTCCAATGAGCAACGGAAATCCACAAATAAATACAGCTTTGAATGAAATAACCCTGCGTTATTACAATGCAACCAACAAAATTCATGACTAATAAATTAACTTTTTAAAAGAAATCCAACTATCATTCAGATAGGTTAAAAACAAGAACCTTCAAATTTGCCTTAAAAACAGATGATAGTCAATTTCCTCCCTTTTGTATTTTTCATTGTTTCTTCTAACTTTGACTCTTGAAATTGATCATCCTAAAAATTCATCCAAAAGCTAACTCTAATTTCCATGAAAAAAATTTTACTACTGATTCTTTCTGTCTTCTTTATTGGATCGTCTAATGCATCGCATTTGATGGGCGGACAAATTACAGCCAGCCAGATAAGTGGTTTGCAGTATCAGCTAAAATTGACCTTGTACAGAGATACTACGGGTATTCCTATTGCCGCTACAGCTGATTTTGTCATCACTGATTTAGCTACCAGCATCCAGCAAATATTAAACGTACCACATAGCGGAGCACAAGGATTTATCAATGGCGTGGAAGTATATGATTACATCGGAACATTCACATTTCCCGGTCCCGGATCGTATAGTATCACCAGAGAAGAATGTTGCCGCAACTCTGCAATACTGAATATGTTATCCCCTTCCTCAGAAAGCTTACACCTACGTACTGTTATTACGGTCGATGCTTCAGCAAACTCTACTCCTGTTTTTCTAAACCCTCCGGTCACCCTTGCACAAAAAAATTCACTCTATATTTATAATCCCCTGCCATTCGATACAGACGGAGATTCCATGGCCTGGTCGATGGAGATTCCATTGGGTAACGCAGGTGATACAGTCGCCGGTTATACCTTACCTCAGGGAACAATCTCTAATCCGTTTACTCTTGATAACCTGACTGGAGAAATTTCCTGGATGCCGGATTCCAATGGTCACTGGGAAGCTTCTTTTCTTGTCGAAGAATTTCGTGGTGGAGTGAAAACAGGAGAAATCCGTCGTGATATGCAGATCATTGTTGTCGACGACACGACAAATTACTCTCCAATGGTGATCAATACCACTTCATGGCCGCAGGATATAAACGGACATTTCTCTATTAATCTCCAAGCCAACACTCCATTTTACATGAATATACAAGCTACACAAGGAGATAATGATCCAATGAATCTTGAGGTTCAGGGCGAACCAATGCTCCTTGCCGTAAATCCTGCACAGTTTTCGATACTAAACAATGCCGCTGGCACAATTGACGCGGCACTGTCATGGACACCTTCTACTACACAGATGAGAACTGCTCCTTATTTTATTACTGTTCGCTCCGTAGAATATCATAACAATTATGTTTTCACCAGTGATCGCACGGTGATGTTAAGGGTTGGTAATGCTACAGGAATTCCTCAAAACGAAAATTTAATTTCAGCCAGTCAGGTTTATCCTAATCCTGCTTCAAATGACGTATTCATTTCATTCAATCTGAAATCAACTTCCTTGTTCTCCCTTGAAATTTATGACTTGAGTGGAAGACTGGTGAAAAGTACTTCTGAAAACATTTTACCTTCAGGAACTCATCTTATCAAGCAGGAAATAGAATCTCTTACCAAAGGATTTTATATGCTTCGTTTCATCGTTGACGGAAATTCATCGGAAACCCTCCCTTTGATCGTTAACTAAAAGCGAAATCATTTTAACTAAATTTCCGGTTAGCTAATCGATGTTAATTCGAATAGTTAACCGGTTTTTTTTAGGGAAATGAAAAATTATTGTTTCAGTATCCAGGCAAACATTAAAGGAGCTACGATGGAAGCATCACTTTCAATAATAAACTTTGGAGTCTTGATGTCGAGTTTACCCCAGGTGATTTTCTCATTTGGTACAGCACCTGAATAGGATCCATAACTAGTTGTAGAATCACTGATCTGACAGAAGTAAGACCAGAAAGGAACATCATGCCATTCCAGATCCTGGTACATCATAGGTACTACGCAAATTGGAAAGTCTCCAGCTATTCCTCCACCTATCTGAAAAAAACCTACGCCCTTTCCTTCACTGTTTTTCCGATACCAGTCGCTGAGCCATACCATGTACTCAATCCCACTTTTCATCGTTGTAGCTTTTAATTCATTCTTGATTACATAAGAGGCAAAAATATTTCCCATTGTTGAATCTTCCCAACCGGGAACTACAATCGGAAGATTCTTTTGTGCGGCAGCCAGCATCCAGGAATTTTTCGGATCAATTTCATAGTACTGCTCTAATTCTCCGCTCAACAATATCTTGTACATATATTCATGCGGAAAATACCGCTCAGCTTTTGTTTCTGCATCTTTCCATATTTTGTGAATATGCTTTTGTAAGCGACGAAAAGCCTCTTCCTCCGGAATACAGGTGTCAGTAACACGATTGTAATGATTTTCCAAAAGATCCCACTCCTCCTGAGGACTCAGATCACGGTAATTGGGAACTCGTTTATAATGATTGTGTGCAACCAGATTCATAATATCTTCCTCCAGATTCGCCCCTGTGCAGGAAATGATGTGAACCTTATCCTGACGAATCATCTCGGCGAGTGATATTCCCAACTCAGCAGTACTCATGGCCCCGGCCAGAGTGATCATCATCTTACCATTTTCAAGAAGATGCTGCTCGTATCCTTTTGATGCATCCATCATTGCGGCAGCATTAAAATGGAGATAATTTTTCTCCATGAAATTAGAAATAGGACCTCTGTTCATAGGTTATTGATTATTTTACTTTTGAATACAGTACCAGAAATGTTGGAAAGTGATCACTGTAACCTGCTATATAATTGTCAAAGTCAAATGTTCGTTTTGGATACCCTTTATAACGACCGCTTGTTTGTGTCATCCAGGGTTTAGTGAAAATATGCGCTTCTGCAAAAAAGAATCCTTCCTGTGATCTGTTTAAGAATCCGGAAGACACAATTATCTGATCGAACAAATTCCAACTGTCATTATAGGCAAGTGTCCCGATACCTTGCTTATATGATTCCGTCCAGGGATTGAACATTCCGCCCTTCTGCACATTGTCCTTTTCACCTTTTGCCCCAATAACTTTTGCCACAGAAGGACTCACCGGATCATCATTTAAATCTCCCATCAGTACAATCTTTGCATCGGGATTTAATGCAGTGATGGAATCAATTTTATGTTTGCAGACACCTGCGGCTTTTGCACGACCGGGAGCACTCGCTTCTTCTCCGCCTCTGCGTGAAGGCCAGTGATTTACAAAAATGTGCATCATCTCGCCATCCAACATTCCGGCTACATACAATACATCTCTTGTATAACGAGGTATAGTATCCGATTCGAATAGGGGAACGAATAAAGGTTCTGAATAGGTGGGTGTAAAATACTTAGGGTTATATAAGAGAGCGACATCAATTCCCCTAAAATCAGGAGAATCATAATGAACAATTTTATAGTTCCTGCTTTTCAACTTCTCAGTTTTAGCAAGATCAACCAACACGTGTTCATTTTCGATTTCTGCCACACCCAATATAGCAGCACCATCAGGAGATTTATCAGCTCCGATGAGAGAGATAACATCTGACAAATGACTTAACTTATCGAGATATACTTCACTTGTATAATTCTTCTTTCCTCCGGGAAGAAATTCTTCATCATTGATTTTTGGATCATCAATTGTGTCAAATAAATTCTCGAGATTATAAAAGCTCACAACAGCTACTTTATATGTCGTTTTCTGTGCAAACACTGAAAATTGCAGTGCCACAAAAAGTATCGCAAGCATCATTGATTTTTTCATCACATATTTTTTAAGGGAAGCAAACATACAAATTATCGGGCTTTGGGACAGTATCAATCTTACGGATCCTTGATTTCAGTCAGATTCAGCCGTTAAGTTGTGAGCCTTCGCAAATTTGAATGAATGATCCAAAGCTAAAAAATCGCAAATCGGGCCGACCTTGTACTTTTGTATTCATTGAATTGTCATGAAATCATCTTATCAATCAGGTTGAAGCGAATGTCGCAACATTTTTTTATAAAATTTTAGTCAAAAACTGTAAAAATCAATGAATTAATAAGGAAATAACAAGCTTAGACTTTGATGATTTCGATAATTGATTAGCTTTGTCGCCCTTCTTAATGGAATTAGTAACTTAACCTCTTCATATGATTATGCAATTACGTAAACATTTAGTCACACTGCTTGTCGCACTATTTCCACTCATGCTATTTGCCCAAACCGGGACTTTGACAGGCATGGTTAAGGATGAGAACAACCGTCCTATCCCTAACGCAAAAGTTGTGATTAAATCCAGTGGTCAATCGGCCACGACTGATTCTTCCGGTTCATTCAATATTCCATCTGTCTCTTACGGTACGATCGAACTCGAAGTGACTGGAGAACAAATTTCAAACCACACCCAAAGTCTTGAATTCAACGAAACAAATAAAGTAGTTGCCATTCCTGTGAATGACAGATCAATGGAAGTTGCAAAAACTACCGTTGACAACATTCCGACTGTAACCCTTAGTGATGATGAACTTAGTGACGGAGGTGGTGGCAGTGTCTCTAGCGTACTTTCCGCTTCAAGAGACGCTTTTACAGCTGCAACTTCTTTTGTATTTTCTGCAGCAAGATTTCGGATTCGCGGGTATGAAGACGAGAATTTTTTAACCCTCATGAATGGAATTCCGATGAATGACATTGTAAGCGGAAGAAGTCTTTACTCTTCTTTCAGTGGTTTGAATGATGTAGTGAGAAGCAGGGAATACTCAAATGGCATAGCTCCTGCTACTTATTCATACGGAACGTTGGGAGGCGTCTATAGTATTGACAGTCGCGCTTCCCGTCAACGAAAGCAACTTCAGGTATCTTATGCAGCCAGTAATCGTTCATACGACAATCGCCTGATGGTTACTTATGGTTCAGGCCTTACTTCAAAAGGATGGGCTTATTCGGTTTCCTACTCACGCCGCTGGGCAGGAGAAGGATTCACTGAAGGTACATTCTATGATGGACACTCTTATTTTGCCGCTGTAGAGAAAGTCATTAACAGTAAACACTCTCTGGCTCTTACTGCCTTTGGAGCAAATACAAAAAATGGCCGTTCAGGTCCTTCTGTTCAGGAAATCATGGACATAGCCGGAACACACTACTACAACCCGTATTGGGGTTACCAAAATGGAGAGAAGCGTAACGCATCTGTTGCTCACGGACACCAGCCAATTGCTATCCTTAGTCATGACTGGACGATCTCTGATAAGTCGTCTCTCGAAACAGCAGTATCTTTTCAAAAAGGAAAATATAAAATCTCCGGATTAGATTGGTACAATGCAGAGGATCCTCGTCCGGATTACTATCGTCGTCTTCCAAGTTTTGATCCCTATTATGGAGATAACCCGACTGCCTTTGCTGAGTTAAGTGCCGCTGTAGATGCCGCTCTCAGAAATAACAAAGCTCTTCGCCAGATCCAGTGGGACAAATTATACGAAGCTAATCAGTTACACGACTCAACATTTAATGGTACCACCGGGAAATGGGCAAAATACATTGTGTCTGACCGTGTGATCGACAACCAACGATTTAATTTTAATACCACTTACAATACACTTATCAATGATAAGCTCACTTTCAATGGTGGACTTACTTTTCAACAGGAAGCTTCAAATTTTTATAAGGAAGTCAGTGATCTGATGGGTGCCGATTTCTATGTCGACATCACACAATATGCAGATCAATCTAACATCAATAATCCTGATGTGTTACAAAACGACCTCAACAATCCGAACCGCATTTTACACGAAGGTGATAAGTACGGTTATGATTACACCGCTCATGTAAACAAAGCAGCAGTTTGGGGACAGGGAGTTTGGAAATTTGATCGTATGGATTATTTCCTTGCGCTTCAATTATCTAACACCGGATTCTATCGTACAGGGAATGTGAGAAATGGTGTATATGCCGATAATTCCTACGGAGATTCTGAGAAACAAAGTTTTTTCAACTACTCAGCTAAAGGTGGTGCGACTTACAAATACAACGGACGTAATTATTTCTTTGCCAATGCCGCCTACCTTACCCGCGCTCCCCTCTTTGACAATGCGTATATCTCAACCCGTACAAGGCATGACGTAGCAACGGATTTGAAGAGTGAATCAATCTACTCCCTTGAAGGAGGATACCTTTTACGTGCACCTCGATTCAAAGCAAAAGTTATTGGTTACTATACCCAATTCAAGGATGGAGTGGATACGAAGAGTTTCTATCATGGTGACTACAGGACATTTGTAAATTATACCATCACAGGTATTGATAAACGACATGCCGGGTTCGAACTTTCCGGAGAAGCGAATGTCGGCAAAGGATTTACACTGAGTGCCGTCGCAGCTATTGGTGAGCATGTCTATACTTCCAGACCTTTGGCTAGCATCACTCAGGATAATAAGGATACAGTTCTCGCGAGCAATGAAATTGTTTTTGCCGAAAACTTACACGTCGCAGGTGGCCCTCAAACTGCTTACACTTTTGGGATTAATTACCGTTCTAAAAAGTTCTGGTGGGTAAGTATGAACTTCAATTACTTTGACAATCTGTACATTGATTATAACCCATCACGCCGCACGCTTAACGGATTGGATTTGGTTGATGAAGGCTCCGCGAAATGGGTTGAAATTCTTTCTCAGGAAAAAGCGGACGCACAATTCACTATGGATATTGCAGCAGGTTATTCCTGGCGCCTGAATAATAAATTCAAATCCCTGAAGAAACAAACCTTCCTGGTATTTAACTTAGGAATAACAAACCTGTTAAACAACGAAGACATGGTTACAGGTGGCTTCGAACAATTACGTTTTGATAATGACAATAAAGACGTGAATCGATTCGCACCTAAGTATTTTTATGGTTACGGCACAACCTTCTTTGCCGGAATTACACTTCGAATGAATTAATCAACCCAAACTTTAAAACAATCTATCCATCATACTTATGAAAAAAATTAAAAACCTTCTCTTACTTTCAACCCTGTTCAGCCTTATTGCTTTCAGTTTCTCATCTTGCGTGAAAAAAGATTTTGATGAGCCTGTGACTGCTAACCTCGATCCGGCTGGAGTGGTAGCAACGCATACCATTGCACAGCTTCAATCCAAATCGATCGGTAACATCCCCACCTTAGTTGATGAGGAAATCATTATCAGCGGCATCATTATTGCCGATGACGAATCCGGAAACTTTTACAAAGAACTAATTATAGAAGATTCCACAGGTGGTATTGGTTTTCAACTTGATGTGACCAATTTCAATACAAATTATCCAATTGGCAGAAGGGTATTTATTAAATGTAAGGGCTTATACGTTGCAAATGATGGGGACGACAATTATGAACTGGGCTTTAAAGACGGCTCTCAAATTGCACGTGTCCCTCAATCATTGTATGAAAAATATTTAATAAAAGGAATGTGGGGATTTACACCTACGCCAAAAGTAACCACCATTGCTAACTTAGTAAATGTAAAAACGAACACGTTGATTCAACTAAATAATGTAGAATTTGATTTGGCTTATGCAGGCGCACCTTTTGCTGACGCTATAAACCTAACTAGTGTTAATGCTGATATTTCAGAATGTGTTGGGGGTGAGACAATGATATTGCGAACAAGCGGATTTGCAAAATTTGCATCTGAACTTACCCCGATAGGAAAAGGTAATGTCATTGGTGTCTACAAAGTGTTCAGCGGTGATAAGCAAATATCAATCAGAACTCCATCCGATCTTCAAATGGGGGTGGTTCGTTGCAATGGAAGCAGTGGTCCCAGCGGGAATGAATCTTTGATGCCAATTGACAGTTTACGAATGTCTTACCCGGGATCAGCAACAGGTCCTGTTGAACGGAAAATAAGAGGAACTGTAATATCGGATCTAAATACCATTCACACAGATGATCAAAATGTAATAATACAGGATGCCACTGGAGGAATACTTGTTCGATTCGTCACACCTCATAGTTATACTCGTGGCCAGGTAATTGAAGTGGTTGTAACCGGCCTTCCTCTTACTGAATACAATGAGCTTTTAGAAGTTGAACAAGTACCTCCTCTCTATGCTAAAGCAGTGGGGACTGCCACTGAAACTCCAATTGTGATTTCACTTGCCGATTTATCAGCGGATTTTGAAAAGTATGAATCATCCTTGGTTGAACTTCAAAATGTAAGTTTTTCGGGTACCGGAACTTACAATTCTACAACTATGATTTCTGATGGAACAATCAGCATGCTTTTATATACTGGGAGTTTAGCTACTTATGCTGGACAAGCGTATCCAACAACCCAAATTAGTAAAATGACAGGTATTGCGAGCCAATATAAATCGGCAAGCACGATCGGAGATGGGTATCAAATTATACTTAGGAATCCATCCTACGATATTACCCCATAATTCAGTTGATTTTTAAAATTAAATAAAAAAATCTCCCGATAGAACGGGAGATTTTTTTTATCCCAGAAACTCTAAAGTATTTTGAAAAAATGCTTCGGGATTCTCCGCATGCACCCAATGCCCCGCATCAGGAATACTCACGAAACTTACCTCTGAAAATTGTTTGCGAATGCCGGCCTCGT
>CAYHFJ010000091.1:0-12699 GCA_964355885.1 uncultured Flavobacteriales bacterium | reverse complement strand
GACAATTAGGGTGGGATTTATCCCCTCCCTTTCCTTAAATTTTAGTCGGACAATAGTGAAAAAAAATCTATCATCTGGCGACTAAGAAAATAAATCATCTTGACTTTCTCTTCGCTCACTAAAAAGTTGATTTTCTAAGTCGGGATAAATCCAACTAACACAAATAGTTTGGTAGCCCGAAGAGAATTTTCGACGTACGATACTTCTCTTTATATTGTATTAGGTGGCTTGTTGAATTACTATTACGTATTTCATCCTTCATGCAATACAAACTGACACTTCCATGACTGTATGCATACCCATCTTTTTCAGTTTATTAACTTGTCCTTTTTGTAGACAAGATGATTAAATCAGACAAATTCGGAAATCTTCACACATATACCAGATTGACGAATGATACTTACATGATTCACATCATAGCGCAAGTAACTTATGAGTGCTTACTTTGGTCTCAGGAGATTCTCCGCACTTGTTCATGACAAATCTATGACAGTAAAAAATGCAAATTTTGGACTTTTGCAATCGGAAAAATCAGGATCAGCTTTGCAATTGCTAAAAACTATCGCGTTTACGCACAAGACAACTCCGGTGAAAGAACTTCATCGCTTTTTTCTCCATGAGGAGAACAAAAAGGAACGGTTGGCTTTCATAAAATTTTCTACCGATATCAATGAAATTCTATACCTGGCTACCTGCAACAGGGTGGAGTTTGTATTTACTACTCATCTTTCCTGCGATACCCGCTTTCTTACCCGGTTTTTCAGGAATTTTCGGCAGGATTGGTCCGAAGACGAGATTGAATTTGCAGTGAAGCATGCTGAAGTGTTTGAAGGGGAAGACGCTCTCCGTCATCTTTACCGTGTAGCCTCTTCCTTGGATTCATTGGTTGTTGGAGAGAGAGAGATTATAACTCAGGTAAGAAAGGCGTATGATACCTGTTATGCCGATGGTTTAACCGGAGATCTGCTAAGGTTAGTTGTGAAAAGTACAATCATGACAGCCAAGAAAATTTATACTGACACTAAAATTGCCAATAATCCAATCTCTGTTGTTTCTCTTGCTGAACGTAAGCTGAGGGAGAAAAGACCGGATATCAATTCACGTATTATTTTAATTGGTGCCGGTGAAACCAATACCAATATTGTAAAATACCTGATCAAGCACGGTTATCACGACTTTGCAATTTTTAACCGCACTCTCAGCAATGCCAATACACTCGCACGATTGATTGGATCGGATCTCGTAAAGGCTACTGCTCATTCACTTGACGAATTAGAAGGATATTCAAAAGGTTTTGATATTCTGATCACCTGCACAGGTGCTGCTGTTCCGGTTATTACAGAAAAAATTTATAAATCCCTATTGAATGGGGATACCGACGAGAAGCTCATCGTTGATCTTGCCGTGCCATCGGATGTCCATCCGGATGTAAATAAAAACTTTGCAAGTTCAATTATTGATATTTCAGAATTAAAATCCGTAGCAGAGAAAAATCTTCTTGAACGTAAATCAGAATTTGCTGCCGCTGATGAGCTTATTGAAGAGAGCGTCTGTGAATTCAGACATTTGCACCGAACACGTACGCTGGAATTAAAGATGAAAGAGATACCTGAAAAGATTCGTGAGATAAAGGACAAAGCAGTAAACGATGTTTTCGCGCGCGAACTTGAAAGTATGGACGCAAAATCCAGAGAGTTGCTTGGAAAAGTGCTGGACTATATGGAGAAAAAATGTATTAGTGTTCCAATGATTATGGCTAAGGAGATTATTCTGGAGACATCTGAATAATAAATCGCTTTTATTCATGTTTTTATAATTCATTACTTTTAATTTTCTGCATTTTTAATGCACCTCTGTTAATTTAAAATTTACTGCCTCAAAATTTATGCGAACCCCACTTATCATCGGTACACGCGGAAGTGATCTTGCATTGTGGCAAGCCAGACATGTACAGACTTTACTTGAAGAGATTGGACTTGCCAGCGAGTTGAAGATCATCAAAACGCAGGGAGATGAAGTTCAGAATCTCTCCTTTGATAAACTTGAAGGGAAAGGATTTTTTACAAAAGAAATTGAGGAGGCACTCATTCAGGGAATCACTGATATAGCTGTCCACTCACACAAGGATCTTCCTACAGAATCAGTTCCGGGGCTCCTTATCGTGGCAGTTTCCGAACGCGAAGATCCCTCAGAGCTTTTGTTGATTTTAAAGGATAAAGTTGATCCGAAAAGAAAGTTTCAGTTGAGAAAAAATGCCTTAGTAGGCACATCTTCGAACAGGAGGAAAGCTCAGTTTCTTGCTTTTCGCCCTGATGTTGAGATCAAAGACCTGCGTGGAAATGTCCCAACTCGCATTGGTAAATTGAGAGATGGTCAGTATGATGCGATTCTTATCGCCGCTGCCGGTGTGGAAAGACTGGGTCTTGACCTGGAAGATCTTCACATTGAACGCTTAGATCCCCGCGAATTTATTCCTGCACCTGCACAGGGAGTTCTGGCGATCCAGATTCGTTCAGCCGATACTGATCTCCAGCTAAGTTTAAAGAAATTACACAATACTGAAAGTGCTGTGTTGACCGGTATTGAAAGGGAGATTCTGCATTTGTTTAAAGGCGGTTGTCAGATGCCAATTGGTGTCATTGCTGAATACGATGAGGAGAATGAACTCTTTTGTGTTCGCGCGAGTCGGGCTGAATCGGGAGACAAATCTCCGGTGAGTGTATATGCTGAATCAAAGGATGCTTCTGTTCTTCCGGCACGAGTGTTAGAAAAAATATTGCAGGCGAAATCCTGTTCAGTATTTATATCGAGGGAGGTGAACCAAGATTCTTACCTGCGGAATGTTCTTCAGGGAAATGGTTACATTCTTGAAGGACGATCCCTCATTGAAACAGTTCCTGTCCCATACTCTCGTGTTCCTGATACAGGATGGGTTTTTTTCAGCTCAAAACATGCCGTAAAATATTTCTTTTCTCAGGAACCTGTTTTAGGAACACAGAAATTTGCCTGTGTAGGGAAATCCACTTCAGAAATGCTTCGTCGTTATAATAAAAGAGCTGACTTCATAGGTTCTTCCACAGACACAAAAATGATAGGAAAGCAGTTTGCCGCGAAGGTTGGTTCCGAAAGGGTTCTCTTCCCGCAGGCAAAAGGTAGTCTTCGTTCAGTGCAACAACAATTTGTAAAACCTGATCAGGTAATTGATCTTGTTGTTTATGAAACTTTAAAGAAGAATTCGGGAGAAGCACCTAAAGCGGACATTCTCGTATTTACCTCTCCTTCTAATGTAGAAGCCTGGTTTGAGGGTTACCGCATTAATAAATTGCAACATGTAATTGCCATGGGTGATGCTACTGCAAATGCACTTCGTCAGCATGGTGTAGTGATGATCAGCAAAACAGACAGCTTTGACGAGGCAGGCTTGGCCCGGGCTGTCTTTAGTGCCAGTAGCCGTTGAAGAGGCATGACTCTTTTCATGCCGGGCCGACTGATTAATTTGTAATTTCACTTTATATTTATTACTAATCAATTCAAATGATTCATCGTCCTCGTCGCTTACGTAAAAATCCGGTTATCCGGGAGATGGTTGCCGAAACACAACTTTCCAAAGACATGTTTATTTACCCTTATTTTGTGGTGAATGGAAAAAAAATCATCGAACCTATTGAGGCTATGCCTGGAATATTCCGGTATTCTATTGATACTTTACTGAATGATGTAGAGGCAGGGCTTAAACTGGGAATAAATAAAATATTGCTATTCGGTGTTGGCGAGAAGAAATCCAACGAGGCGCAATCGGCATACGATCCTCATACAATTGTCGCGGATGCGGTGCGTGCTCTGAAGAAAAAATTCGGCGACGATCTGATTGTTATTACGGATGTCTGTTTATGCGCATATACCACTCATGGACATTGTGGCCTGTTGGAGAATGATATCGTCCTGAATGATCCATCTCTGGAGGTAATTGCCAAGATGGCATTGACTCATGCGGAAGCCGGTGCAGACATGGTCGCGCCTAGTGATATGATGGATGGAAGAGTGAGAGCGATTCGTACAAAACTTGATGAGAATGGTTTTGATACTACTTCCATCATGTCTTATGCCACAAAATTTGCCTCCGCATATTATGGCCCGTTTCGTGAAGCAGCGGATTCAGCGCCGGGAAAGGGTGACAGAAAATCCTATCAGATGGATTTTCGTAATCCACGTGAAGCACTGCGTGAAGCTAAACTGGATGAAATGGAAGGCGCGGATATCATCATGGTGAAGCCCGCATTAGCTTATCTTGACATTATCAAAATGGTGCGCAGGAATACAAATCTTCCTGTGGCTTGTTACAATGTTTCCGCAGAATATACTATGGTAAAAATGGCTGCTAAAGCTGGTTTTATTGATGAGAAGAGAATTGTTATGGAGAATATGTATGCTTTCCGGCGTGCAGGTGCAGGTATCATCATCACCTATCATGCAAAAGAGATACTTGCAAATGGATGGTTATATTAACAGCAAGGGTATAAATTTTTTTAATATTCCTCCTGATTTTTCACTTATTGCTTCTGACTCTGGTGTTCATTCAATCCTTTCAGGGTTGGGCTAAATTACAATTTATGTAGCCACCGGTTTCACCGTTGGTTATTCACATTAAAGCCCCTCGGGCTTGATTATTTTCTTTCCTCTTAGCATGTTTTCGTTTGGCTAGTGTCTTGCAAATAATGGCCGATTTTACTTGCTGCTAATTGATACGATTGACAAACGATTATATTCATCCTCTTTTAGAAGTAATCCTGAAAGATTGAAATTTTTATGCCTTTACCGGGACGTAACTGCCCAATGTTACCTGAAGTACCGCGGATTTTGTTGCAATACTAAAGATTGAATGATCACCTGAAATGGAATACCAGCGGTCTTCATCCAGATTGTAAATCAAATATTCTTTCAGTCCGTACACATTGAATTTTGTTAATGCCTCCCGTGAATGGTCATGAAATCTTTCTTTTGTGGAAAGTTCGATGGCCAATACCGGAGAAAAATTATGTTGTCTCTGATAAACAACTATATCCGGTTGATCATCAGTTTTGTTGAACAAGTCCAAATCTCCATCCAAAACGACTTCAAAGTTTGATGCATCAACCTGTTTGCTGAGCTGATACATTATTTCTCTGGCAAAGAATTTTTTAGTTGATGCCATCGGGTCTGACCATGATTGATTAAGAATATCCATAACGAGAGGGATTTGTGATAGGTTATATTGAATTGTAGGTTAGATGAAATATTTTATCTGAAAAATATTGCTCCCATTTTATCCGGAACCAGTTTGAGTTTAGACTTGAAGCTTGAATAATTTCCGCGCTTCCGTTCGTTGTTCCGTATAATATATTTTTCGGGTTTTATTTTTTTTCTTTTCGGAACAGGAGCGTATAATTCTGTAAGCTCCAGTCCCACCGGTTCGATGAGCATTTTTATTATCTTTATTTAATGGGATTGATTTACTGATTTTTTGTTCATACTTGAATGAAAGTATACTGAATACTTAATTTTCCTTGAGCACAAAGCTAGGTCGATAAAGTTTCGTCTATGTTAACTGCAGGCTAATTCAATTTTAATTTTTACTTTTAGAGAACAGGAAATTGCCTCGGTCGTATTAGTTTGATATTCCGGGGAGATCAACAAAGAAAAATGAAGAAAATATACCTTGTACGCCACGCTAAATCGAGCTGGTCAAACCACACCCTCCCTGATATCGACCGCCCATTGAATGAGAGAGGGTATGCCAATGCGCATGATATGGCGGAATTTCTGATGCGGACAGGACATAAAGCGGATGTGTTTTTAAGCAGTACCGCCATCAGAGCACTGTCAACAGCATTAATTTTTTCAAGGAAAGGATTAATTAATGAGGAAAAAATACAGTTAGTGCCTTCGCTCTATGAGACTACTGCCCAGGAATATTTAAGCGTTATCAATAAGCAGGATGACAGGTTTTCATCCCTTTTTTTATTCGCGCACAATCCCACTATCTCGGAAGTTTTCAATTTGTTGGGTTCAGGGATGGAAGAAGAACTTACTACTTGCAATGTTGGAATTGTTGAGTTTTCTGTTGAATTCTGGGCAGAAGTGAATTCCGGAGTAGGAAAAAAGGCAGGAGTTTTTACGCCTGCTACCCTCCCGGCAATGTGAATATTATGTTATAATTGCATTAAGCTGCTAAAAGTCATGCTTTTTTTCAGGAAATAAGCGTAATTTTCTGTCATATTTGTTACTCCTCGACTTTACAGGATGTTTAAATTATAACACATATATGAAAACTTTAAAAGAGACTCGAAAAAAAATCGAAAAGGAAATTGTTAGTTCGTTGAACGGGCTTTTAATCCAACACCAGCCGAAGATTGCTAAAGACTTTACTAAGTCAGTTAAACAGCATAGTAAGCAGCTTGCCAAAAAATTTGTAAAATCTCTCAAAGCTTTGGAAAAAGTTAAAGCGAAGGCTGAAAAAAAAGCTTCTGAAAAAAAGAAAAAACTTCTCGCGGTCAAGCCAAAAGATGTTATTAAACCTTTTTCCAAGGTAAGAGTGCGGGCAAAAAACACTTCGTCAGGGAAGGCAGCTGGCAGAAGCAGAAAATGAAGTTAGAACCAAGGAGAGGGTTTCTGAGAAGCAATTGTTTTTATGAGTAAAAAGGATTTTAAATTCATTAACAGAGATCTTAGCTGGCTTTTATTTAATGCACGTGTCTTACAGGAAGCACAAGATCCGTCGGTGCCATTACTGGAGCGTCTGCGTTTTCTGGGAATTTTTTCCAATAACAGAGATGAGTTTTTCAGGGTGCGTATAGCCACCATCAGGCGTCTGTTGGAGTTAGGAAAAAAGGGAAAAGAGATCGTAGGTGAGGATCCGAAATCATTATTGGACAAGATTCAGGGAATTGTTCTTCGTCAGCAGGAAAAGTTTGATCGTACTTATCAGAACATTCGAAAAGAACTTGATGATGAGAATATTTGTATCATTGATGAAAAGCAACTGACGCATGAACAAGGGGAGTTTGTTCGACGTTATTTTCATGATCGCGTTTATCCTTTGCTTGTGCCAGTGATGATCAATGCTCTTCCTAAGTTTCCTTATTTGAAAGACAAGACTATTTACCTTGCCGTTCATTTGATCCCTAAAAACGCGAAGGTTAAGACGAAGTATGCACTGATTGAAATTCCAACCGAAATCATTTCCCGTTTTCTTCTCTTGCCGATGGTTCAGGATAAGCGGTATGTCATGTTGCTAGATGATGTGATTCGCTATTGTCTGAACGATGTTTTCTCCATTTTTCCCGATTTTGATATTGAAGCGTATGCCATTAAACTTACTCGGGATGCTGAACTGGATATTGATATCGATGTATCTAAAAGTCTGATGGAAAAGATTTCACGCAGTGTGAAACAACGTAAAAAGGGACAGCCTGTCCGGTTTATTTATGATGAAACTCTTCCTAAAAATTTATTGGACTTTATTTTGAAGAAGATGAAATTCAAATCAGCGGAATATTTAGTGCCGGGTGGCCGCTATCATAATTTCATGGATTTTATTGACTTTCCAAAAGTTGGACGCAAGGAACTTACCTATCCACTGCTGCGGCAGGTAGATCATCCCGCCTTCAAAGGAGAAAGGAGTTTGTTTAAAGTCATTAAGGAAAAAGACGTATTGTTGATTTACCCTTTTCATTCTTTTCACCATTGCATAGATATTCTACGGGAAGCATCTATAGATCCGGATGTTATCTCCATTCGCATAACGCTCTACAGGGTGGCGAAGAACAGCAGTGTGGTAAATGCACTCGTGAATGCACTGAAGAATGGGAAACAGGTGACTGTTGTTGTGGAAATTCAGGCACGCTTTGATGAAGAGTCTAATATTTATTATGCTAATAAACTTCAGGAAGAAGGAGCACAGGTGATTTTTGGAGTCCCGGGTCTTAAAGTACACAGTAAGTTGTTTTTAATTGACAGAAAGGAAGGGAAGAAAGTTTTTCATTATGCTCACATCGGAACAGGAAACTTTAATGAGAAAACCGCTAAAGTTTACAGCGATCATTCTCTTTTCACAGCAGATAAAAAGATTACCGCTGAGATTGATACACTGTTTAAATTTTATGTTAACAACTTTAAAACTGGTCATTACAAGCATTTAATTGTCTCTCCGTTTAATACACGAAAGAAATTTATTAATTATTTAAAGAACGAAATAGAACAGGCAAAGAAAGGGAAGAATGCTTGGGTTATTTTAAAAATGAATAGTCTTGTTGATGTAGAAATGATTTCATGGCTTTATGCCGCAAGTCAGGCGGGTGTTAAGATTGATCTGATCATTCGTGGCATTTGTTCATTGGTTCCCGGAATAAAAGGTGTGAGTGAAAATATCCGCGCTATTAGTATTGTTGATCAGTATCTTGAACACAGTCGGGTGTACATTTTTTGTAATGCCGATGAGAACAAATACTATTTATCCTCCGGCGATTGGATGTACCGAAATCTCGATAATCGATCAGAGGTTACTGTTCCTGTTTACGATCCCAATCTGCAAGCTGAGCTCTGGCATTATATTTCTCTTCAATTGAAAGATAACATGAAGGCTCGTTTGTTAAACACAAAACAGGATAATCTGTATGTACCATCGGAAAACGATCCTGTTCCGTTCCGTTCTCAACTGAAAATTTCTCAATGGATCAGAACCATTGCAAAACCAAAATCAGCAAAGTCTGAGCAGGAAGATGAATTTGAATCAATGAACTTTAAGTCTTGATAAGTTCCTGTATAAAGGAGTATAATAAAGAGTATTTCTTTTCACCTTTCAGTCCGAATTAAATTCATAATTGATCGGGAATGTACCGCTATGCATCTGTTGATATAGGTTCGAATGCAGTTCGCCTGCTACTTTGTAATGTATCGGAAGATCATGGATTGATACATTATAATAAAGGAGAGCTGGTGAGAGTTCCTTTGCGTCTGGGAGAAGATGTATTCAGCTCAGGAAAAATTTCAGCTAAACGAGGACGTGATCTGGTAAAGACCATGAACGCTTTTAAATCACTAATTGAAGTGTTTGACCCCATCGCGTACCGAGCCTGTGCTACGGCCTCCTTACGTGAGGCGGAAAACGGTGCCGAACTGGTTAAAATGGTGCAAAGGGATTCAGGTTTAAAGATCGAAATCATAGATGGAAAGACAGAAGCGGAATTGATTTATTCCAATCATACGGAGGAAGTGCTTAATCACAGTAAGTCATATTTGTATATAGATGTTGGTGGCGGAAGTACAGAAATAACACTTTTTGACAAAGGGACATGGCAAGCCAGCAGATCTTTTAATATCGGGACATTACGCTGGTTGCAAGGAAAGGTGAGCAAGGAATTATGGCTTGAAATGAAACTGTGGGTAAATGAAGTGACTGTTGGACACGAACAAATATCCGCTATTGGTTCAGGCGGTAACATCAATAAAATTTTTAAAATGATGGGGAGAAAGGATAAGCCATTATTCTTTTCTCAGATTAAGGAACTTTACGATGAAATGAAGTTGCTGACTCTCGATGAAAGAATGGAAAGGTATGGCTTCAATCCTGACAGAGCAGACGTAATCGTGCCGGCTGCCAAGATATTTTTAAGTGTTATGAAGGCGGCAGGAACACAGAAAATATATGTTCCTCAGATCGGTTTGGCCGATGGAATTGTACACCAGCTGCATGAAAGCCGAAGTTTTGATCTCCACACTCCTTCAGGACGAAGCTGAACAACAGAAATTAGCTAACTCCGGCAGACTTTTTTCCTGTCTATAATTTCCGATCCTTTTATCGATTAGCAAGATAGAAGTCAGGCTGTTTCAATTAGCGATCCCTTGTTTATAACTACATAAAAATTAGGTTATTAGCAATTTTATTTTCCTTTTTTATTGCAGAAGGCCGGTTTTTATCAAAGAATTGTACTTTTTTGTAATCGAGCAGAGTTATTTAACATTTTTACCGGGATTCCCGGTAAAAATTTTTATAAAATTACCGGGAATCCCGGAAGTTTTGTAAATTGCATTATGAATATCCATATTCCTAATAGTGCTTTCATAGGAAATATTGAAAGTTTTTTGTCCCATTTTAATCCGGTAGACGAAACTCAATTGAATGTGACATCTAATCAGCATTGGATTTCAGTTCACCCTTTGGTGATTTCGATGGCGGTTGCACTTGCGGAAGATGTAAAGAAATCACATGGCCGAATAACATCTCAATCTTTCAATGCTAAATCCATGCCCTATTTTTTGAGAATGGGTTTAATGGATTCCATTGATGTTAATCATGGGTATCAAATTGATGAGCATGAATCTTCAGGAAGATTTATACCGGCACGCATAATAAGTACTTCTGAACAGCTTAATCAGTTTATTACAGATATGGTTCCACTACTGCATACTACACCTGAACAAACGTTTCCAATAAAGTATGTTATGAGTGAATTAGTAAGAAATGCGCTGGAACATTCTCAGTCTAATATTGGCGTCGTTGTTTCTGCACAGTATTTTAATAAAACAAACAGAATTTCAATTGGTGTCGCCGACCGCGGAATTGGCATCATGAACTCTATTAACCATTCTTATCAAACAACGAGTCATAAAGAAGCACTTGGATTATCACTAAGACCTGGAATTACTGGAACCACGACGAGGATTGGGGGGACAGAGTATAATGCCGGAGCAGGTCTTTTCTTTACAAAGAGTATCGCTAAGGTTAGCCGCGATTTCTTTATTGTGTATAGCGGAGATTCTTTTTTCAAGCTGCACAAGACAAACACCAATAATAGGGTTAGGCTGTTTGCAGACCCCAGCAGTGATAGATCAAAATTTGTTGAGGGAGCTCCATTTTGGAAGGGAACAGCAGTAGGAATTGATATATCTATGGAGGTTAATCAAGATTTTCAGGATTTGCTTGAAATGATAAGAAAGACTTACCATTTAGAAGTAAAAATGGCAAAAAGGACGAAGTATAAAAACCCTAAATTCACATGAAATTAATTGAGTTATTAAGTAGGACTGGAGATTTTGCCGAAGATAAAGATGTGGCAAAAAAAATTCGTATAATCGAAATAGACCCGGAGATAAAACAGAATAAAAAAATACAACTTGATTTTGCAGGTGTAACCTCTGCAACTCAATCTTTTATACATGCATTAATTTCTCAGGTTATTAGAGACAATGGGATTGATGCATTGGATAATATACAATTTAAAAATTGTAATTCAAGGGTGAAAACCATTATCGAAATTGTGGTTGAATATGTGCAAGACGGGATATTTACTGAGCCCCATGATCAAAGCCAAGTGTCAAAGCCCGAAGTAGATGAATCTAGCACTATTATGAAACCATTAAAGAAAAGAAAGATTGCAAAGGAAAAGTGAAAACCGGGAAGTTTCTTCTATAAATCGTACCATTTTTTCAAAATGCCCTACTACACCGATTTCAAGTTTGTATAAATTTAGAAATTCCATTTTCAGGCCTTTAGAGGCTCAGAGGGTCGCATCCGAGGTAAGATTTTCATGTCTATTTTTTATCCCAGAACCTGAAATATCTCTATCTTTGCGTTCATTTTACATCAAATACTAATATACTACCGTTCTTATGGAACATCAGAATGAAATGCTCGAGCAAGTCATTATCAAGTTCGCCGGAGATTCCGGTGACGGGATGCAATTGACAGGGACACAATTCACAAACACAGCTGCCTTATTTGGAAATGACTTAAGTACCTTCCCTGATTTCCCGGCTGAAATCAGAGCCCCGATAGGAACACTTGCCGGTGTCTCAGGCTATCAGTTACACTTTGGGAGTGTTGAGATTTTTACACCAGGTGACTACTGCGACGTACTTGTAGTGATGAATGCCGCGGCACTTAAGGCTAATCTTGTTAACCTTCGTCGTGGAGGAACTATTATCGTAAACATCGATGGCTTTGATCTGAAAAACCTTCGCCTTGCCGGGATTGAAGAAGGAAAGAACCCATTGGAAGATAATTCTCTCACCAACTATCGCGTGATTAAAATTGACGTTTCTAAAATGACACGCGCGACATTAACGGATAGTGGTCTTGGTGTGAAAGAAATCGACAGGGCAAAGAACATGTTTGTCCTTGGATTTCTATACTGGATGTATAATCGTCCAATGGAGCATACTGAAAAATTCCTCAAAGAAAAATTCGGAAAGAAAGAGGATATATTAGCGGCGAATCTTAAGGTTCTTCAGGCGGGATATAATTTTGGTGATACCAGTGAAGAATTCACAACACGTTATTCTATTGGCCCGGCTAAATTACCCGCAGGTTCATATAGAAATATCATGGGTAATCAGGCTGCCGCTTTAGGATTAATTGCAGCTTCTCAGAAATCAGGCTTGCAGCTTTTCTGCGGAACCTATCCTATAACTCCCGCATCAGATATACTGCACGAATTATCTAAACATAAAAATTTCGGTGTAAAAACTTTTCAGGCAGAAGATGAGATCGCCGCTATCTGTTCATCAATAGGAGCCAGCTTTGGCGGTTCATTAGGTGTTACAGCTTCTTCAGGTCCGGGTATCGCACTTAAAACGGAGGCCATGGGATTGGCGATTATGCTGGAACTTCCTCTTGTAATTATCAACGTACAGCGCGGAGGACCATCAACAGGCCTTCCGACT
>CAYHFJ010000090.1:0-12702 GCA_964355885.1 uncultured Flavobacteriales bacterium | reverse complement strand
CAGTTTAAGTACTGAAACCTGCGATGCAGCTAATAATGCCGCAGCCAATGATATCGTATTCGTAAAAGTTGAATCAGCAACAGTTAGCGTTCCTACTGTAAAGAGCACAGAACAACTTTCTGTTTCGCAAAACTTTCCGAATCCTTCCCGTGGCATTACCGCATTCAACATTAGTATCGACAAGAGATCTGATATTACTGTACAGGTTACAGATCTTATCGGAAAAGTTGTTTACTCAACTGAGCGTATTAATGCTGCAAACGGAATACACACTATCCAGATGAATACATCAAACTGGAATCAGGGTTTGTATCTTTATACTGTAAAGGCACAAGGTCAGAAGATCACAAAGCAACTTATCGTTCAATAATTAAAATATAAATTGAAAAAGAGGCTGTTTCCAAATGGGAACAGCCTCTTTTTTTGTTTGGACCGGCAGATCATAACATCTTTGAGACACAGCTTCCAAGTGAGCGAAGCAATGAGTGAAAGATTTTATTTTATTAGTCGTTTTGCATTGATTCGTTTCTATTTAACTGACATTGGATTAGGCTATAATAAATCACCCAGAGAACTGATAACCGGGGTTCTTTCTACTGTAAAACCCTCCGCATATTTTACTTTGGCTTGTCTCCCCATCTCCTGAGCACGGGCAGTAAGAAAATCAAGGAATGCTTTTGTGGATATCGGAGTTTCCGGCTCAGATGAAAACGGATCGTAAAACTGAGAAGAGAACGCCATCACGGATTGCATTCTCTCATCCCAAACTGAAGAAACATCGATAACAAAATCAGGTTTTATATATCGATCCTGAATATAGTGATAGACTACCGGAGTTTTCCATGGAATCTGATCATCATCACTCTCCCCTTTTGTTAGGACTTTAATAAGCCCTGCCAGAAACACTGCGTCAGAAACCAGCTTCGCTGCCAGACCATGATCAGGATGCCTGTCACTAATTGCATTACATAGAATGATATCCGGTTGATACTTCCGTATTTTTTGAACAACAGCCAGTTTGCTCTCCCTGTCGTTTTGAATAAATCCATCTGACAGTCCAAGATTTTCTCTGATAAGTAATCCTAATATTTGCTTTGCTTTTTCAGCTTCTTCCAATCTGATGTTTTCTGAGCCTCTGGTTCCTAACTCTCCGCGTGTTAAGTCTATTATACCTGTTTTTAAGCCGTTTTTCATGTGAATAAGCATGGTTCCGGAACAGGAAAGCTCTACATCGTCAGGATGAGCACCAAATGCAAGAATATCTAATTTCATAAATTAAAGATTTTTATAATTAACCATGTTAGAATCAACTGAGTATTATACCGTTGATTTTGCACAAAGGTATAAAAGCATTGAACAAAGTATTTTCTTGCAGTAATTTCATACTTTCGAAAATAAATTCAAACAATTTTGATGAAAATCAAAATGTTTCACAAATTCGGTTTATGACAATAACATTTTATGGGGCTGCCAGGACTGTCACCGGAAGTAAACACCTCATCAGCATGGATGACGGCAGAAAAATTCTTCTGGATTGCGGATTTTTTCAGGGACGTGGAGCAGATACTGAATCATTGAACCGTCATTTCAGTTTTGATCCTGCAAGTATTGATTTTCTAATCCTTTCCCATGCTCATATCGATCACTCGGGGAATATTCCTAATCTGGTAAAACAAGGCTTTAAAGGAAAGATCTACTGTACTGCAGCCACACGGGATTTGTGTGCCATCATGCTTGCAGATTCAGCACACATCCAGGAATACGATATCACATATCTGAATAAGAAAAGAGAGCGCGCTCACAAAGCTGCACTGAAGCCCATTTACACGATGAAGGATGTACTTGAAGCGATGAATTGTTTTCACACCCTTCCTTTTAACAAGTTGAATCAAATTGACAAAGGTATTCAACTTGAATTCACCTACTCTGGACATATTCTTGGTGCAGCCGCGGTAAATTTAACCCTGACTGAAAAAAGAAAGCAAAAGAAAATATTTTTTTCCGGTGATATCGGCAGGCCAAATGATAGTATCCTGCGAAATGCTGAACCATTTCCACAAGCCGATTATATAATTTGTGAATCGACCTATGGCAACAGACTTCATGAGGATGCGGAAAAAACGGAGAGCCGATTGCTTGAGATTGTTACTGAAACATGTGTTACAAACAAAGGAAAGCTGATCATTCCGGCATTTAGCCTTGGGAGGACACAGGAAATAGTATATGCCTTGAACAACCTTTACAATAAGAAAAAATTACCCAATATTAAGGTCTATGTTGACAGCCCACTTGCTATCAACGCTACCGGAATAATGCAGGCACATCCTGAATGCTTCAATGAGAAGATGAGACAAATGATGATTCAGGATTCCAATCCATTTGGTTTTGACAATCTGTTTTACGTCCAAAAGGCAGAAGATTCAATAAGACTGAATGATTCAAAAGAACCCATGATCATTATTTCCGCTTCCGGGATGGCTGAAGCAGGCCGAGTGAAACATCATATTCGTAATAATATTGATAAGCCAAACTGTGCCATTTTGATTGTTGGCTTCTGCACCCACGACAGTTTGGGAGGCAGGCTTGCCCGTGGAGCGACCGAGGTGAGTATATTTGGAAAACCTTACCCGGTAAAAGCTAAAATTCATATTCTCAGTTCCTATAGTGCTCATGCCGATTACGAAGAAATGCTCAATTATCTTTCCTGCCAGAATGCGGCCAAAGTTAAAAAGACATTTCTTGTTCACGGTGACTTCGATGTTCAAAAAGATTGGAAAGAAAAACTACTTCTGAAAGGTTTTAAAAACATTGAAATTCCCGAACTAAAAAGTACATGGAACCTTGATTGATTTATTTGATTACTTCAGTCAGCACCAATAGTATCTATCTGGAATTACAGTATACACTTTCACAAAACATTACAGATCCCGTTCCGAAAGAAATAAAAAAATACCATGATACTGCAAGAGGTCAGGTTTTTAATCAGAAAAGAAATCATGCAGGAGTGGAAGCAAAAATACGCTTTCCAGGGTTTGTTGTTGTATGTGATAGCGACCGTTTTTGTATGCTATCTGTCTTTTCGGCAGATCATCGATCCTCCTACCTGGAATGCACTATTTTGGATAATCCTGTTGTTCGCAGGTGTAAATGCCGTGGCAAAAAGTTTTATGCAGGAAAGTCGCGGCCGCCGACTCTACTTCTACACTTTGGCTAATGCAAGGTCTATCATCATCGCGAAAACGATTTACAGTTTATTGCTGATGATCATACTTTCAATAATCAGTTTGTTTTTTTACTCTCTCTTTGTTGGCAGCCCGGTACAAGACTATCCAATGTACTTTATAGCCATGATCCTCGGAAGTGCCGGCTTTGCTTCAGTGCTTTCAATGGTGAGCGCGATCGCGTCAAAAGCAGGAAGCAATGCCACACTGATGGCTGTACTTAGTTTTCCTATACTCATCCCGCTTCTGATGACAACGATTCGATTTTCAAAAAATGCCATGGATGGTTTAGCCTGGTCTGTTAATGTTAATTTTATAATTATACTCGTCTCTTTGAATGTGATGGTGGTCGCTCTTTCTTATCTTTTGTTTCCTTATCTTTGGAGGGAATGATGAAACTGTAAATGCACTATCCAAAACACCGGCAATCACACGAAATCTCTTCAAGTATTAATATATTAAAAAATTATTTGATTAATCAGGAATACTTCAATGAAAAATCAAACCGGAGGTTCTAAAAATTTATTTTATATTCAATGGTGGAAATGGCTGTCCGTCATTCTGGTTTTTTATACAATCATTGCCGGCTTTCTCATTGAAGTACCCAGACTTCCAATTCTGCATGAGAGCATCCGAAATCTCTTCTTTCATGTGACGATGTGGTTCTCCATGCTTATAATGATGATCGCTTCGGTACGATACGGGATAGCCTATTTACGAAGCGGGAATATTGATGATGATATTAAAGCGGAAAATTGTGTTCAATCAGGAATTTTTCTGGGAATCATAGGAATACTGACAGGAAGTATCTGGGCAAAATTTACCTGGGGTGCGTGGTGGGTAAGTGATGCCAAACTCAACGGTGCGGCAGCAAGTATGTTAGTCTATCTTGCCTATATAATTCTGAGAGGCTCCATGGACGATGAACACAAAAGAGCCAGGATTGCGGCGGTGTATTCCATCTTTGCGTTTACGTTAATGATCGTATTTATCATGATACTTCCACGACTTACCGATTCATTGCACCCCGGGAATGGCGGCAATCCCGGTTTTGGAGCCTATGATCTGGATAGCGGGATGCGTACGATATTCTACCCGGCTGTTATTGGATGGGCATTGTTAGCAACATGGATTACCCAGATCAGAGTCCGGCTAAAACGAGTGCAAAATAGCAGGGAAAATTCTTGAGGAACAAAGCAACTATACTTATATCGTGAATTAATTACCTGTAAATAATCAGCTGTAAAATATAAAATAGTATCCACAACAAACTTGTAAGACTCAATGATATCCATCTCAAAAACCATACTTCGTTTCATCTCTATTTCTGTCCTCAGTTTTTTATTACCTGCCCGAATGCTGGCCTCAGATATTGAGATGGCGGATGTGATGCGTTCCAACGGAATGATCTACGTGGTGATTACAGTTTTGAGTATCATTTTTCTTGGAATTGTTGTTTTTTTATTGATCATTGAAAGACGTCTTAAAAAACTCGAAAATCAGGATAAGAAGTGATGTGAGTCCTCAGCATTTCTTCACTTTCCTTCCTCCTTTTTCCAACTATTAACATTACCTTTGCATATGTTTTTAAGAGAGGATAAATGAAAAAATCACACATAATTGCGATCGTAGTTATTGCCCTTGCGATTGCTGCCATTATGAGTACGGTGGCAGATTCAAGTACTTATGCTTCTTTCAGAACCGCTATGGAAAATCCGGAAAGCACCTTTCATGTAGTTGGACATTTGAACAAAGACATGCCTCAGGACTATCATCCTGAAAAGGATGCAGACCTTTTTACATTTTATCTCAAGGACAATGAAGGAGTTGAAAAAAAAGTTATTCTTCAAAAAGCAAAGCCTCAAGATTTTGATAAATCAGAACAAATAGTTGTCATTGGAAAAATGAAAGGTGAAGAATTTGTAGCAAAAGAAATCCTAATGAAGTGCCCCTCAAAGTACAATGACCCGAAAGCAGACATAGAATCAATGTCTGCATCGTAAAAGAATCTTTCAATTTTCATCTGTTATTATTTCTGTGAATGGACATCGCCTATTTAGGTGAACAACTGATTTGGGGTAAGATTGGCAATTTGCTAATCATGCTGGCTTTTGCGGCATCCCTCCTCTCTGGTTTTTCATACCTGTTTGCCTTAAGAAGTGGAGATATCTCCTGGAAAAAAATAGCCCGTAGTGCTTTTGCGGTTCATACACTGTCTATCCTCGGAATTTTCGGTTTAATATTTTACCTGGTTATCAGTCACAGGTTTGAGTACCACTATGTATGGGAACATAGTAATACTGCCATGCCATTAAAATACATCTTTGCATGTTTTTGGGAAGGACAGGAAGGAAGCTTTCTTCTTTGGATGTTCTGGCACACGGTTTTAGCATGGATTTTAATATTCACCGCCGGTGAATGGGAAAACGGAGTCCTCTTTATAGTTTCTCTCGTACAGGTATTTCTAACTTCAATGATACTTGGAGTCGTCGTTTTTGGATACAAAGTCGGAACGAATCCATTTATTCTCCTGCGCGATCATCCTGACTTTGCCAATCTTCCATTTATAAAAATGCCTGATTACCTAAAGCGCATTCATGATGGGCGGGGTTTAAATCCTTTGTTACAAAACTATTGGATGACGATTCATCCTCCTACTCTCTTTCTTGGTTTCGCGGCAACTGTTGTACCCTTTGCATTTGCTATGGCAGGTCTGCTCAGAAAAAAATATTCTGAATGGGTGAAGCCTGCATTACCGTGGACATTTTTTGGAATTATGATTTTAGGAACAGGTATTCTGATGGGAGCAGCCTGGGCTTATGAATCCCTAAGCTTCGGAGGCTTTTGGGCATGGGATCCGGTAGAGAACGCATCACTTGTACCCTGGATGACACTCGTTGGCCTAGGCCATGTCATGCTTATCAATAAGCACAGAGGGACAGCTATCGTTTCAGCAATTGTTCTGGCAGTGCTGACTTTCTTCTTTATCCTCTACTCAACATTTCTGACAAGAAGCGGAGTATTGGGAGATTCATCCGTACATGCATTTACGGATCTGGGGATGAGCGGGCAGCTGATTGTCTACATGTTGTTTTTTCTGGTCTTTGCAGCCATCTTACTTATCGTAAATCGAAAAGGATTAAAACATAATGATCCTGAAGAACATTTTGCTTCCCGCGAATTCTGGATGTTTATTGGAATGCTGGTGCTTCTAATTGGAAGTTTACAGATTACATTTACCACATCCACTCCTGTAATTAACAAACTATTAGGAACAAAACTGGCTCCTCCTGCAGATGCCATTGATCACTATAATCGCTGGCAGGTTCCTGTCGCGATAATGATAAGTTTGTTGATTGGTGTCGGTCAGTTTTTCAGGTACAAGCAATCTGAATGGAAACAAGTATGGAAAAAAATTCTTCCTTCATTAGCGATTGCTTTGATTCTTACATCCGCTTCCATCATTATTCTGAAATCATATTCTGTTCCTTACTTTGCTCTGTTGTTTGCATCTATTTTCGCTGTCTTGGCAAATCTTGATTATCTATTAAGAGTATTAAAGGGAAAGATGAGTAATGCCGGATCCTCTATTGCTCACATTGGGATTGGGCTGATCCTTTTAGGTGCATTAATTTCCAATTCAAAAAAAGATGTGATATCCAGAAATTTGAAAAATATCGACTTGGGAAAAGATTTTCCAAATAAGGAGAATATTCTTATTGAGTACCGGACTGATACGCTTCCAATGGGAGACTATCACGTCACCTATTCCTCTAAGGAACAGGTAGAATTCAATGTTTACTATACCATAGAATATTTTAAAACCAATGTTAAAACCGGTAAGAAAGAAAAAGCTTTTGAGTTAAAACCATTCATCCAGCTAAATGAAAGAATGGGAAATGTGGCAGAACCTGCTACAAAGCATTTTATCGGTAAAGATATCTATACACATATTACATATGCTGAGCTGGACAAACCATCAGGTGAGAAGGCTCAGGAAGATTACCTTGAACCAAAGACACAACAACTTTCCATTGGTGACACTTTAGATGCAAGCAATTGCTTCATTATTCTTCAAGGCTTAAACAGGGATGTTGATAAAGAAAATCTGCATCTAGGCGAAAAGGATATCGCGGTAGGTGCCACACTCAGAGTTGTAGATGTGAATAACAAAACTCATACCGCCGAACCAATATTCCTCATACGTGACTTTAGTATTTACAATAAAGATGCGGAGATTCCTGAACTTGGGTTGAAAGTTAGTTTTAATAAAATTGATCCGGCTACAGGAAAGATCGAATTATCTGTTCACGAAAAAAAATCCAACAAGAGAAACTTCATCATTATGAAGGCAATAATTTTTCCCTGGATTAATATACTATGGATTGGTTGTTTGCTGATGATCATCGGGTCTCTTATTGCAATCAGAAAACGAATATTGCAACGAAAAAAAACGGAAACTTCAGTCGCTTCGCTATGAAAATCGTGTTAATTGGCTCCGGAAATCTTGCCGCGCATCTTGGCCCTGCATTGAAAAAGTCAGGACACACATTAGTACAACTTGTCGGCAGGACGGAAACAAACACACTCAAACTTGCAACGAAACTCGGATGTAATTATACAATACATCCTAAGGAGATCACGGACAAAGCGGATGTATTTATTATTGCTTTACGTGATGAAGTGATTTCAGGTTATGCTAAACATCTCCAATCTAATGGAAAGCTCATTCTTCACACATCAGGATCTGTAAATGCCAAGGTACTTTCCGGCATAAGTGAGCATTATGGAGTACTATACCCACTTCAAACTTTTTCAGCAAACAGGAAAATCACCTTTTCTGACATTCCACTCTGTATTGAGGCAAGCACTGCAAAAGCCGGCAAAAAACTTCTGCTGCTTGCCCGGTCACTCAGCAAAGAAGTGCATTGGGTAAAAAATGAACAAAGAAATATTCTGCATCTCGCAGCCGTTTTTGCAAATAACTTCAGCAATCATTTATTCGTGATCGCAGAAGAGTTACTTCACAAAAATAAACTGGACTTTGCGCTCCTTCGCCCTCTCATAGCGGAAACTGCTGCAAAGATTCAAAATTATTCTCCACAGGATATGCAAACCGGACCTGCAAGACGAGGCGATACAATCACAATCGAAAAGCATATTGCACTCTTAAAAAACAACAAACAATACAGCAGAATATATGAAGTACTCACCCAAAGCATACTGGATCATGATGGTCCCAAGTTATAATCCTTCAATTCAAGTTTGATATGTCTGAAAACTTCAAGCACAAATTAAGATCGGTTTCTTGTTTCATTTTTGATGTTGACGGTGTGCTGACTAATGGTTCCTTGCTGGTCCTTCAGGGCGAACTTCATCGTACCATGAACATTCGCGATGGCTATGCACTTAAAGAGGCCGTAAATTCAGGCTACGATGTTTTTATTATTTCCGGTGGAAAATCCGAAAGCGTAAGAAAACGACTTTCAGATCTTGGGATTAAAAACATTTACCTCGGTATTGAAAACAAAAAAGAAAAACTCGAAGAACTTATAGAAGAATACAATCTGATTCTGGAAAACATCCTTTACATGGGCGATGATCTTCCGGATTATGAAGTCATGGATATGTGTGGTGTTCCTTGCTGTCCCGCGGATGCCGCCCCTGAGATAAAATCACTTTCTAAGTATATTTCGACGCAAAAGGGAGGTGAAGGCTGTGCCCGTGATGTGATAGAACAAGTATTGCGTTTACATAACAAATGGCCATTTTCTGTACGAAGCTCTAACTTATGATACTTGGATTTTTACGTCTTATCCGTTTAACAAATTTATTACTAATCGCCCTGTCTCAAGTTCTGATTCGATATTGCATCATTCTACCTGCATTCGAAACCGAGTCAATAATTACCGGTGAATTTCCTGTCTTCCTTTCAATGATTGATTTTTCTTTATTAGTTTTCTCCACTTTACTTGTTGCCGCAGGTGGCTATATAATAAATGACCTATACGACATCGATACCGATGCCATAAACAAACCGGGAAAAAACTTAATCGGAAAATTAATTTCTGAACGAACAGCAAAATCTCTCTTTTTTATCTTTAGCATAACCGGTATCATTATTGGTTTTTACCTTGCCTGGAAAATAGATAAATGGTTAATGGGGAGTATACATGTATTTACCGCCGTTTCATTGTGGATGTATGCCACCTATTACAAAAAGAAATTTCTCAGTGGAAATATACTTATTTCCTTTCTGACAGCTCTCAGTTTACTCTTGGTCGGATTATTTGAACCTGAATTCTACCGAAATTTCATTTATCTGTTTGTATATGCCGGGTTCGCATTTTCTATCACCCTATTACGTGAAGTCATAAAGGATATGGAAGATATAGATGGTGACGAACGAACACTCTGCAAAACACTTCCTGTGAGACTTGGTTTGGACAAATCGAAAATTATAGTTTATTTATTGATTTTAATGATTGTTCTATTGTTGACCTATGTATTGTACTACTTCTTCTATACAAATCAGGTAATTAATTTCTGGATCATGCTGCTTATGTTTGTCATCCCTTTCATCGCGCTGTTCATCCTGATCAAAATGGCGGAGCAAAAAAAAGATTATTATTATGCAGGGATATTTACTAAAGTTATAATGACTGCCGGAATCCTTAGTATGCTGCCATTCTATTATTATTTTTTAAGATAGAAATTTGCCTGCCAGGGTATTCTTCATAGATTCATTGAATTAAATCAGGATAATCTACTATGGACCTTTCTTCAATAAATATCATTCTTGGATCCGCATCACCGAGAAGGAAACAACTTCTGGAAGGATTAGGTTGGGATATTGAAGTAAGAGTTAAGAGCACGAGTGAAGAAATACCTTCCCATTTAAAAAGAGCGGAAATCGCAATTTATCTGGCTGAAATGAAAGCTGTCGTCTTTGATGATGATTTGAAAAAAAATGAGCTGCTTATAACGGCAGATACAATTGTTTGCAAAGATGATGAGATACTTAACAAACCTACCGACGAACAGGATGCCTTTAGAATGCTCAGGTCGTTATCAGATAGGGAGCACCAGGTGTATACTGGAGTGGCACTCACTTTAAATGGTGTGCGAAATTCCTTTTCTGTTGAGAGCACTGTTTACTTCCGGAATCTGAACGATGAAGAAATTCAGAATTACATTGCAAAGTTCAAACCATTTGACAAAGCAGGTGCTTATGGAGCTCAGGAATGTTTACCTGAAGGGATGGATCCTTGTTCACAGGAAGAAAAAGACTTGATTAAAACTATTGGAAAACCTAACTATTTTCACAAGTCTTTAAATATGGGTGGAATGCAACATGTACCTGTCATCCGATTAATTGAAGGAAGCTATTTCAATGTGATGGGACTTCCTGTGGTGCAAGTCTGGATAGAAATTGAAAAACGTTTAAAAAAATAAGTCGATCAGTACCAGGTAACCCACATCATGAGGTCAGCATACATTAAAATGCATATCGCTATTTTCCTCTGGGGTTTCACCGGACTACTGGGAAAACTTATAGATCTTAATGAAGGAATGCTTGTGTGGTACCGAATGATGATTAGCTCAATTGCCATAGGAATTATTCTTGCATGGAGTAAAAAATTACCCAAACTCAAAGGAAAGGAGTTGGCAAGGATCAGCGGGATAGGCATTATTGTCATGTTGCACTGGCTTACTTTTTATGGTTCGATAAAATTAGCCAGCATCAGTATCGCCATGATCTGCCTTTCCTCGATTGCACTTTTTGCATCAATTATAGAACCCTTAGTTAATCGGAAACGATTTGACTACACCGAAATAATTTTTAGTCTTTTCGCACTGGCAGGTATTGCAACCATTTATCAATCCGACACATCTGCCTCACTTGGAATTATAGTTGGTGTTATCAGCGCATTTTTAAGTGCCCTATTCTCCGTATTCAACCGAAGAATCGCGGCAAAATATGAATCATTAACGATCAGTTTCATAGAACTGGGTAGCGGATTTCTGTTTCTTACACTTCTTCTCCCACTCTACTTTCAGATTCAACCTACACTAAAATTCTTGCCTGATGGTTCAGATTTATTCTATCTGATGATTCTGTCATTGGTCTGTACAGTTCTCACCTGGATTTTATCTTTGCATGCACTCAGACATGTTTCTGCATTTACAATGGGATTGGCACTAAACCTTGAGCCGGTCTATGGGATTATCCTGGCTGTACTCTTTGCAGGTGAAGGTGAAATACTGAATACCGGTTTTTACATAGGAGCAGCGATTATTCTCGTCACTGTACTTGTTCATTCTGTTTATAAAAACAGGACGAACCGACAATTGCTGATACCATAATCACAACGAGACTCAATATCTTCTATATGATTTAGTTGATTTATTGGGCTTTCACTCCATTCACAAAAAGTAAATTTCTAAGACTTGACAAACGCATCCTAGGCGATAGCTGTACAACAAGAGCCTGTCGGTCAGGAAACTTAAATTCATTCAAGAGCATCCGGCTTCATTACTCTTACTGAATGATGTATATAAAAAAGGGCTATCACCCAAAGATGACAGCCCTTTCAAGAGATTAAATTCAACTTAGAATACTAAAAGTTTGGTAACAGTTTGAATTCCGTTTGAAACAACTTTGATCATATATGTTCCTGCGCGGAGATCATTGAGGGAAATCATTTCGATGTTGGTTCCTTTTGTCACATACATATCCTTGGAATAAAACTGTCGTCCGGTGATGTCATATATTTCGACAAGAGTACTACCAGGACTTGTTGCATTGATATGCAATTTAATTGAACTTTCATTTTCCTGGAAAGCATAAACTGCAAGTTTCCCCGCTTCAATTTTACTGATGCCAACTGTACTGCAACGAGAGTCGCCAGGAGCCGCTATTTCTGCCATCACAGAATTTCCGGTGAATGTGCAACTCGGGTCAAGAGTGAGATCTTCCAGGTATGTAGGTGCTGTAAGAGCTGTAGCGTTTGCATATACTACCGGAGTCCAATAATAAATACCATAAGGAACAAATGGTCCGATGAAAGCTGCGTCATTAATGAAGAGGCGCATACTTGTACTGGTTGCAGGTGATGTGAGACCATAAGTGGTAATCAGACTCGGTTCAGCCAAAGGATTAACAGAACCTGTGATATCAGCCGAGCTAATCGCCCAACTGACCCCATAGAAATCACCAACAGTAGGAGAAACAACTCCTGTTGATGTCACAACTAATGAATCATTTGCACATACCAGTGAATCGGAACCAACTGCAGTTCCGGGACTCACAGAGAGATCATTACAAAGTACCGGCTCAAGGAATTCAAATTTATAAATACCATCGGCCACAGGACTTGTTGTAAATCCTCCGGTCCACATGGTGAGAGAATCAACAACGCCCAGTGCTGTTCGTTGTTCAGATGTTTCAATAGTGATCCAAGTATGTCCACCATCATTA
>CAYHFJ010000089.1:0-12823 GCA_964355885.1 uncultured Flavobacteriales bacterium | reverse complement strand
ATACAATAGACGATAAATATCTGGTAATGGTTGTCACTGACAGGATATCCGCATTTGACGTGGTATTGCCAAAAGCAATTCCTTTCAAAGGTCAAGTCTTGAATCAAATAGCTGCACATATGTTGCAAGCCACCAGAGATATCGTTCCAAACTGGATAATTGAGGTTCCTGATCCGAACGTTACAATTGGTCGTCGATGTGAACCATTTAAAGTTGAAATGGTTATTCGTGCTTATCTGACCGGACATGCCTGGAGGGAGTATCGTCTGGGTAAAAGAATGTTGTGTGGTGTTCCTCTCCCGGAAGGATTATTTGAAAATGATCTTTTACCCGAACCAATCATCACACCAACAACAAAGGCTGCTGTCGGACATGATATGGATATTTCACGGGAAGAAATTATTCGCCAGGGAATCGTTGCTGAATCCGATTATATTTCACTTGAAAAATACACCCGGGCTGTTTTTAAAAGAGGCACGGAACTGGCAGCAAAACAAGGGTTGATTCTTGTTGACACAAAATATGAATTCGGAAAAGATCAGTCAGGAATTATGCTGATCGATGAAATTCATACTCCTGATTCCTCACGCTATTTTTATCTGGATACTTATAAAGAGTTGCAACAAAAAAAGCAAGCTCAAAAACAATTATCCAAAGAGTTTGTAAGGCAGTGGTTGATTGAAAATAATTTTCAAGGGCTTGAAGGGCAGAAGATTCCTGAAATGAGTGATGAATGGGTTCAGCAAATTTCTCTCCGGTATATCGAACTATATGAGACAATCATAGGGAAGAAATTTGTGCCAGCGGAAGGACAAAATATTCAATCCAGAATCGAAGCAAATATTTTAATGGCACTCAGTGAATTAAACTAATTCATAAAACAGGTATAAACCGGAAATTTTAAGGTATAATCAGTCTATTCAGGAGATTTACGATCTTTGTACAATGCGGGAAAGAATTTATCTTGGAAGACTGGAGGAATTGATTAAAAATTACCATTTTGATCTTCCACTGTCTATATACCTGAGGCAGGAATTTCATAAAAGAAGAAATATGGGATCACGTGACCGCAAACGTACACGTGAAGATGTATTTAATTATTTCCGCATCGGAAAAAATTTGCCCGAACTTAGTATACCACAACGTGTTGCAATCGGCGGTTTTATTTGTAACAGTAATGGAAATCCTGAATTGGACTACATTCTCAGTCACCATTCTCCATTTCTTCCTGAATTGCTCCCTCAAAACCTCGAAACGAAACTGGCGAAAATTAAAAGCGAACTACCGGAATTCGAAGTTGAGAAGATCTTTCCTTTCTCCGGGCTTTTATCTCCACAAATCAACAAGAAAAATTTCTTGCTTTCTTTCCTGAAAAAACCCGGATTATGGATCAGGGTACGAAAAAATCATAGAGAGGAAGTGATCAATGAATTAAAGGTGAAGAACATCAGTTTTGAATCTAATGAAGATTTTCCGCTCGCATTTTCATTTGCCAATTCCACTCCGGTTCATGAATTGAAAACGTATGATTCTGGTTCCTTTGAAATACAAGATCTGAATTCTCAACGCTGCGCGAATAATTTCCCATTAAAATCAAGTGAAAAATGGTGGGATGCCTGCGCGGGTTCCGGTGGTAAAAGTCTTGCCATGCTGGACAGGGAGCCCGGACTTAAATTAACCTTTACAGATGTCAGGGAATCCAGCTTGCAAAATCTCAAGCTGAGAATGAAAAAAGCTTCCCTTAGAATCAGTGAAATAAAAACATTGGATCTCAGCATTGATAATCAGGAATTACCCGGACCTTTTGATGGAATCATCGCTGATGTTCCTTGTTCCGGTTCAGGAACCTGGGCAAGAAGCCCTGAAATCCTGAGTTACTTTTCTGAATCAAGCATCTTTGATAAGTATGTTCCACTGCAAAGAAAAATTGTACAGAATCTTACATCTGCCTTAAAAACAAAAAAACATCTCATCTATATAACTTGCTCCGTATTCAAATCAGAAAACGAGGATAATATCAAATATTTTGAAGAGAATTTTGACTTAAAATGTCTTTCTTCAGAATATTACGAGGGATCAGAAATCGGTGCTGACACTATGTTTATCGCCATTCTCGAAAAGTCCCATTAAATGCTTAAAATCTTACACATTAATTTGTCAGAAAGGATTAGTTCCCTGAGATACCTTGATTTGGAGCAACATTGATAACAGGATACAGTATACAACATCACTCAGAAAGACATCATCAAATACGCAATGTTAACCGGAACCAGATACTGGTTTATTTTATACTTCATCTGTTCAACAGCTCTCGTTTTCGGACAGAAGCCTACAGCTTCTGAAACTGAATTACGAAAGCAGGCGGATAAGCATTTTTCAAATTCCAATTATGTGGATGCAGCTCCCTTGTATTCACAATTGCTGAGTCTCTTTCCGCATGATCCATTGCTGAATTTCCGATATGGATTGAGCCTGATGGAGTCTGGTAAGGAAAAAACTCCCGCCATAGTTTACCTCGAGTTTGCCACGAAGAATCCACCTGTTCCGGAGGATGCATGGTTGTATCTTGGTAAAGCGTATATGGTTGCTAACAATTATTCCAAGGCAACAGATGCTTTTACTAAATATAAATCCATTGCGCAACCGGCAAAATCTAAGCATGCAGAAATAGATTTACTGCTTTCAAATAGCAGAAATGCGGTAGAAGTAAGTAAAACCCGAAAAGATGTCGCGATATTAAATTCACGAGAAGTTAAGCGAAGTAATTTCTATACTGCTTATGATTTTTCGGAGACTGCCGGTAAGCTGGTACCCACAGCGCAACAATTCCTGACTACGCAGGACAGGGATAAGCAACTTAATCCTCTGATGTTTATCACAAAAGACGGACAAAGTATATACTATAGTAGTTATGGAAAGGGAAGTAGTACAGGTAAAGACATTTACCATGTTCGCAAGATGGTTAATGGTCAATGGGGCATTCCTGAAAATCTTGGATTGCCGGTAAATACCGCGGAACATGAAGATTTTGCTTATTTAGACCGTGATGGCAAGACTCTTTACTTTTGCAGTCGTGGACATAATAGCATTGGCGGTTACGACATATTTAAATCTGTGTTTGATTATAGTGCAAATCAATGGTCGGCCTCCCAGAATTTAGGTATTCCGATTAATACCACAGATGATGACTTTTTCTTTGTACCTACATTGACCGGTGATAAAGCAATCTATAGCACAGCTTATGAAAGCAGTTATGGAAATGTTAGTATTCGACAAATAAATCTCGAAGGAGTTAGCAACCGTTTCGCTATCATTTCAGGAACTTATTTTTCGCTGGATCAGGCTACACGCAGGGATGCAAGAATATCTGTCCTGCGTACCTCAGATAATGCTATCGTAAATTCTGTTCGTACAGATCCGAAATCAGGAAAATATGAATTGGTCTTGCCTCCCGGAAACGATTATACACTTATTGTAGAAGGTGGTAGCTATCTGCCACATGCAGAGCAGTTCTCTTTACCCGATCTTGCTGTAGCCGGGATGAGACAGGAAGTTAAATTGAATAAGGATAAAGAAAGGGAGCAAATGACAGTCTCTAATTTCTTTACACCTGTTAGTTCGAAGCAGGACGAACCGGTTCTCGCATTCAGAGACACACCTACAGATGTATCGACATCATCAATTTACAATGCCGGTCAGGACAGTTCACAACTGATACCTGTACAGATAGACGATAAAGTTGTTTATATCAACAATCCTAAACAAAATAAAAGGCAAGAGGAGAGTCTTATTCCTGCACAGGCACAAAATGTTGCCAACTATGGCTTTAATGAAAACATCAACGAGGATGAGACCACTAATGATGACGGAGATCTCGCTCAAAAGGGCAAACCTTCAATTAATTTAGAGGAAAGGGACAGATATGATCCGACATTGGAAAAGGGACTTAGTGACGATGAAATCCGTCAGTCAGAGGAAGAAAAAGAACGGACGCAAATTGTAGAAGAAGAAGAAAAAAATCCTTCAGTACTTATTGATTTTAATATTGACAATGATGAGCTGGCACAAATTGCCCTGGAAGATGCTAAATCTTTGCAAGAAGAATCAGAGAGAATGAAGGAGCACGCAGCACGTCTAAAAACTAACGCAGCTTTGCAGGATAGTCTGGCTTTAACTTTAGAAGAAGAAGCGGAAAGCCTTGATAAGAGTGAAGGTGAACGTAAAGAAGAATTAAAGACGCGTGCGAACGAACTTAAAGAAGAATCATTTACATTAAGCCGACAGGCTTCTGATCTGCAGTTGCAGGCATCTATTAAAATGGATGAATCAAGAGCCGCTAAAACAGATGCGGAAGCCATTTTACGTAATTCCGGTCGCAGCACCGCCTTGGCGGCAAACACAGAGAAAAAATCTGTTCAGAAACCTGCTGTTATTAAGACACAACCTATAAAAATTGAGCAAGGAACTCAGGACAACCTGGATACTGCAACTGAGGAAAATAAAATTGATAAGATACAAGCAGGTAAGTCAGACAAAGAAGTGGCAAACCTCAAAGTGCAATCTGATCCAAACACGGAAATAGAAAATTCAGGTGAAAAGAATAAACAGCCTGAAAGTATTTCGACTGATTCAAAAGGATCCGATAGTTTGGAATTCACAGCCATTCAAAACATACAGACTATTTCCGCGGAAGAAGTAAAACAAGTTGAAGCAAAAGAGTTAAAGAAATCAGACGGTGGAATCAATGAGATTACATCAGAACAAACAAAATCCGCAATCAACTTAAGTAGAGATAATTCTACGGATAGAGCAATTTCAAAAGATTTGGATAAAGATACTGGCGATAAAGATCAGACAAACGTATCGCCGAAATCGAACTTGCCTGAGAGTTCTGATGAACTTGCAGTTAATTTAAAAACCGATTCTATTACATCTGATCCCAATCTTGTTAATCAGGAACAAGGCAAAACAGAAGATCAATCAATTGCGACAACATTACAAACGGATCAGCGAACAGAAACTGATATAGATCAACCTGGTATCACTGAAACAAATCCATCAATCACTACTGATCCAAATGGTTTGTTATCAGAAAAAACTGCAATTACTTCCCAAACGGTTGAATCAATAACAACAACTGAAGGCAATGATGAAACAAAAAAATTAATTGATCAGATTACTGCTGAAGATAAAATTTCAGAGGACGAAATTCAACAAAGTACATCAGCAGGCAGTGAAATTTCACAAGGCGGAAATGGACTTACTGTTACAGATAATCCAACATTGACAGAAAATAAAAATGTTGAAGATCAAGTTACAGCTGCTTTTAATGAACCGGAAAAGAATTTGACTCAAAGCCAAACTAAAGTCGAGCCGGTTCTCCAAAGTGAGAATACAAAGCAATTCACCAATGCACCAAACACAAAACCTTCAGGTAGTATTAGTAATACTGCAAGAGAAAAATATATTATTTCTCAAACACAACGTCAGCAACTTGAACCGGAGGCTAAAATAGTTTATGAATCTTACGAGAAAAATATTCAGATATCCGAGACACTTTTTAAGCAAAGCAGAACATTACAGGACAGAATCATTGAGATGCCAAGAAGTCCGGAAAGAGACAGCCTACTCCAGGTATCAAATGCATTAAGCAGAGAATCAGGAAGTCAATATAATGTTGCACAGAGTCAGCTTGAAGATGCCATGCAACTAGATTCTAATCTGTCAGCAATGCTGATTACATCAGGAGAACCAATAAGTACGGAACAGACTATTGCGTTAAACACTAGCACTGAAGTTTACACCAAAAGCGAAATTGGTGAGAAATCTTCAGAGGTAACAGAGGCTGATAATTTAAAAGATCTTGAACAGGAGCAGGTTTCTTCGTTTGAAACGGAGCAAACAAAGCTCATCAATAAAAACGATAGCGACAACGGAAATCAACCTGATCAAAAGATACTGAATTCTAAAATCGCTCCATCCACAAGTAACACCGGTACTAAAATTAAAAAATCGAACGAAGCGAATCCGGGTGAACCTCTGCGTAGGGCAGGAGAAGAGGAAAATCTTCAGGTAAGTTCGGATCCCGAGCCGGAATCTGGCATCAAACAGAATGAATCCAATGAAATTGCCTCTAAGACTGAAACCGAATCAGAAATTGTTGATCAGGAGTCAAGGTCTGCAGAAAGTAAGCAAGTTGAATCAACTGTAAAAGCCGGGAAGCCAACCGAGGAAACAACTACTGAATCTTCTCCAGTGTTATCGGAAGCGTTGCCGATTCAAAAAGATCGCGATGGCGTAAATGTTAATCATCCGAAATATCCGGACTATCAGCAGGTACAGAAAGAAATAACCGATAAGCAGGTAGAAACAATCAACCTGTTTGCTGAAGGTGTAAACTTGAATAAAAAATCTGTTGAAGAAAAACAACAACAAGTCAATCTGATGGACAGTGCTCAGGCGACAGAAGATAAAACCATTCGCGAAGAGCTGCTTCAACAAGCTGAAATTTTACGCATTGAATCAGAAAAAAATCAGGAGTTATCACGAGAAAAGTTAACAGCATCACAAGCTAAGACTCATGAAGTAAAAGCCTTAACAAGTGAGATGGAGACCCTGAAGCAGGAGATTGCACTACAGCCATTGACTGTTGCAAGTCCTGTTACTGATAAAAAAACAGTTTCTTCTGATTCTGAACAATCGAATTTGACACAGGAGAATCAACAAAATGTCCCTGAAAAATTAACATTAGCAACGAAATCTACGTCTGAAAAAACCAATATGACGGTTTCTTCAATTACGTCAGTCAAAAGCTCAGTAAGAATTGCTCCGGAAGAATTGGAGAGATTATCGATCGAAATGTATAGTGTGAAAAGAGGCCCTGCCTATACAAGTGTCAATCCGATTCCTCTGAATCCGGGATTACCAGAGGGACTTGTATTTAAAGTACAGGTAGGAGCTTTTCGAAAACCAATTCCAGACAATAGTTTTAAAAATCTTCAGCCTGTAAGTGCCGAGACCAGCAGACCGGGTTGGATCCGTTATTGCGTAGGTGTCTTCAAAACATTTGAACCTGCTAATCTTGTAAAGAAGGAATTGAGAAGCACAGGTTATAAGGATGCCTTTGTAGTCGCATACTTTAATGGCCAGAGAGTTTCCTTACAAGAGGCGAATGCTTTATTAAACCGACAAGAGAATCAAACTGCTTATGCAGGGGAGATGCAAAGAGAAATTACCGCCCTTCGTCAGTTGAATGTAATTCCATCCATTGCAAAGACAAGTCCGAGGGATGAGGATGAAAAAATGTTTTACGGAAATACATCCGCACCTGTTATCAATGCAGTGGAAGAATTGAGAATTCCGGAATACTCAGTTCAAATTGGAGTATACAGAAATTCAACTCCACCCGCAGTTTTAAGCTCCCTCGAACCTATTTATTCCGAAGCCTTGTCAAAAGGTCTTTATCGATTTACCTCCGGACGTTATACCGACAGAAGTGAGGCTGAAATTGCAAAAAACAAGGCGATACAAACTGGAGTGAGCGATGCCTTTGTTGTTGTCATTCGAGGATCTAATTTTGTAACTGTCCCTCAGGTAATCGCGAAAAAATCAGAAGACTCTCCGGCGACGGTTTCAGAAAATGTAGTTAGTAAAGCGGAAGAAAAAGTTACACCTGCGTCAGGCATCACAGAAATTCCGACAGGACTACATTTCAAAGTTCAGTTGGGTGCTTTTAGGCAGAACGTACCATTCGAAACCGTGGAAGCATTTCTTAAAATTAGTGATAAAGGAATTATCCGTATCACCGACGAAAGAGGATTGAATATTTTCTATGCCGGGGATTTCGACAACTTTGAAGCAGCCCGCTTGTTAAAAGATGAGATTATTGAAAAAGGTGTTGAAGATGCCTTCGTGGTGGTTCTTTCTAATGGGAAAAGAATTCCGCTTTCAAGTGTACTTCCGAAAGAATAATAAGGATTATCAGTTCTTTTTTGTTAAATTTGTGGTACTACAAAATTTAAAGAACATGATTCGATCTAACGAAGACCGCAATTTCGAATTCGAAGAAGTAGAAGTCACCGACGAGACCACAGCGCGGGAACGAGCCCTGACTTTATACAACGATGATGTAAATACTTTTGAATTCGTTATTGAATCACTTGTTGATATTTGCAAGCACGATCTGTTACAGGCAGAGCAATGCACCTACATCATTCATTACAATGGTAAGTGCATTGTAAAAAATGGTACTTACAAAACCCTGCACCCTATGCGAGTCGCTTTGTGTGACAGAGGTTTGTCTGCGGTAATTCTTTAGTTTTTTGATTATCCATCTCATTTAAAGCAAGACTTCAAGTTTAAGTCTAAAACACTTCATTTATGAAAAAGAAAATAATCTATTCACTGTTTTTGGTGATGCTGGTATCCGCATGCAGTAAAGTCCCTATTACAAAACGCAAGCAAGTAAATTTGTTACCTGAAAGTGAATTAATGTCGATGAGCCTTACCAGTTACCGTGATTTTTTAAAGGCGAATCCTCCGGTGAACAACACTCCTGATGCCGCCATGGTAAAAAATGTAGGACAGAAAATTTCGTCAGCTGTCGGCCGGTTCATGAATCAGAATGGTCAGGGAAAAAGAATACAAGGCTATGCCTGGGAATTTAATCTTGTAAATTCTCCTGAAGCTAATGCCTGGTGCATGTCGGGAGGAAAGGTTGTTGTTTACCAGGGCCTTTTACCACTCACACAAGATGAATCCGGACTAGCTATTGTGATGGGACATGAAGTAGCTCATGCCGTAGCCAGACATGGTAATGAGCGCATGAGTCAGCAATTGATCGCCGCAGGAATTGGAATAGGACTGGATCTTGCAACCATGAACCAGAATCCTCAGGTAAGAAATATCCTGCTTGCAAGTTATGGAGTTGGTTCGACTCTTGGAGTACTTGCATATTCGCGAACACATGAAACAGAAGCCGACAAAATGGGCTTGATCTTCGCGGCAATGGCCGGATATGATCCTCAAAAAGCGGTAGCCTTCTGGGAGCGTATGTCATCGAAGGGAGGAGCGAAACCGCCTGAGTTATTGAGCACTCATCCAAGTGATCAGACACGTATCAAAAACCTGAGGGAATTCATGCCTACAGCCCTGAAATATTATAAACCCGGCAAATAAGAAAGAATTTGTATAAATAATATTTAAGCTATCTTTGCGCCCTTCAAGAAATGGACCCGTAGCTTAATTGGATAGAGCATCTGACTACGGATCAGAAGGTTGGGGGTTCGACTCCCTCCGGGTTCACTTGATTTTCAATGAATTAATATCAGAAGACTGGTATTTACTTATCTGCTGCTAGGAGGATTAGCAGAATTTTGCCTTTAAAGGCACTAATACCTGAACCAGCAATACGATCCAAATCATTCCCCAAAATCACCATGTAGTTTGAGCTATTGACCAAATATTTTGACATTAAAACTTAAATTTGCCTCCTTTGTTAGGAAAGCAGTTAGTAAATTTGCAATCAGCTTCACAATGGTCTATTATTACAAATAATTTTGGTTGCGGTTTAAATAAGTCAATTATCAATCTATGTCACAAGGCACACAAACCACAAATCAAAGTACGCATATACCAAATTGGCCAGCACGTGTTGCTCACGAGTCAGATCCTAACAATCGTGAAATTCTGGCCTACCTATCCGGGAAAGAGGATGGTAAAACAGAGGAGGCAGAGAAAGTTCATAGACTTTTTTTAGCTAATTTGGAATTGTGTTGTTACTATTCTGCAAAGTTTTTCAATTTTCTCACTAAAGAGAAAGGTATAGCCTGCGAACTAGCAACTATCAAAGCGGAGTCCATTAGTACCTTTTGTTCATTGTTTTTAATTCCTTTTGATAAATATGAATCGAAGGAAATAAGGACTGCGCTTTTTGATGAGGCTAATTCTTTTCGTAAAGCTTTGAAATTGAAAGATGTTTGTTTGGAATTTAGTATACTTCCAATAACTGAACCTATTGACAGGTCGGAGATTTATAATGATGGTTTTATTTGGGAGTATAATACTGATGAAAAAACATCAACCAACTCTTGATCATGCACTGCATAATGAGGAGTTGTGCATGTTCCTCTGCAAGCATAAAAAGTTCAATGATTGGGTCATTACTACGGCTTATTATTCCGCGATATATTTCGTGAATTATGAACTTTTTCCTGATCAATTTGAGATCAGTGATCGAATGACTCGCTGTCAAAACTTTGCAGAATATTATGTCAAACTTCCACGACCAAAAGATTCAAAACACTCTGTGAGGGAGGATTTAGTTCATGAGCATCTTAAGGAGATTTATACTTCTTTTTCCACTCTCAGAGAATTGAGTTCTACAGCAAGATACAAGACATATAAAATCTCTGAACGCGAAGTCAAACTCGCATTGGAATGTCTAAGTGAAGTTAAAGCTCTTTGTTGCCCAACTACATAATCCGGAACTAAACTTGAGTGGTATCAATCCGATTTCCGGTGGTCACATTTTCAAGGGATATACTTGCTTAAACTACCAGATCCTCAAACCTGTCAATAAAATAGTTTTTTTCGAAGTTGGTGGCAACTTCCTTAAAAGTTTTCTTGGGATCACCATAGTTAGTCTGAAGATGTTTTTCTATTTCTTCAAATGGATCATCCATAATGCTAATGTCGTAAAGTTGTATGATATTATCGGGAAGATAAATGACTCTGTCGCCGCCAAATAATTTGACAACTTTGTATATCATTTTTCGCCATTCTATATTTCTAAAGCCATACTTCTGCTCAAACCAAATGGCATATCTAAGTCCGAGAACAAAATCAATTTTGTACTCATCAAATGTAAGCTGCCAGGAATGTGGTCCATAAAAATCGATTAGCTTATCGGTATCAAATGAAAAGTGCTCATTCTCTTCGTTAAAAGTCCAGTATTCATCTTCTTCTGATTCAATTCGCGGACGAGGCAATAAATGCAAGTTGTGAAATTTGCAACTATCCAGTTTAATTTTTATTTCTGCCGTAAGGTCAGCAAAACTCCTTGAGCCGATGTCGAGTTGATGATTCGCGAATGTAACGAGGTCGATTCCCATTTAAAATTTATCTCTATAAGATCTCGATTGTATCAATTTCCCTCATAATCCTATCTGTCTCAGTGAGCGCCACAATTATTTTCTGATAGTGCCGTATATCCTCAAAAGTGAGCACCCTATCCTTCCGGTCTTTCAACCATTTCTGAGCAGGTTGGTATCCACCGATGTAAAACTCCCATGCAACAAGTGGAACTCCGGAAAAGTACTGTGTGTCGTTGATCCAGACTGAGCCGTCTTTGTATTTCATCTTGCCGACTTTGTTATCGCCGCTCTCCGGATATTTCGTGATGAATGTATCTACTACCGGACTTTCTAAAAGATGGATTTGTCTTAACTCTCCACCCAATTTTACCAATTGCCAAAACGTGTTTTTGTCTGTCGGGTAGGGGACTCTTGGAAAATCTATTTTTAGGAACTCTTTGTATTTTTCTCTGTAAGTAGGAGAATGAAGGACGGCATAGATATAATCTAAAATGTCTATGGGTGCAAAAGTGTTTTTGGTTGACTGCTTTTCTTCTGTAAAAACCAGTTGTATTTTTTCAGAAATACTTTCAACTATTTTATGATTAAGATTCGCGGATCTACTGGTATTTTGATCAATGGTTCTTTGTGCTTTTTTATCCGGATAAAGATACAAAGGAAAAATTGCTGACTGTGTTGTTCTTTCACCGCATTTTGTCTCCATGATTATATTTGAGATATAAAAATGGTCACATGTATCAGACTTATTGCTCCTTGCAGAAATTAATCCAAGGTTCTCACCTTTTTGAAAATGCTGCATAACTTTAGGTTGTGGGCTGGAGTATAAACCTCTTGAATTTCCAGTGTACAGTGTCCAACGAACATCAAAAGGCCGGTATAAGACCCTAGTAAATTTGTCTGAGTTAACATTTTCTCTAGCATCTTTTTTTGCAGTGTTATATGTCCAGTCTCGAGAATCCTTTGGTCTTTCATAGGCGATTCTCCATTCCGATTCTTCCATTTCCAGTAATTCTTTAATTTTGATCTCCTGTTCCTTTTTGTTAAATGAAATATTTAGGCCATCATTTGCCGATACGAAGCCAACTGAATTTATGTTAAATAAATCATTGATGTGAATACCTTGATTATATATTTCTCCTAATTTATTATTCGATACGAAAAAGAAGAAGTTCGGTTTTTCTGGTAAAAGTTGTTTAAATTTTACAGTCTTGATTGAATTTTCTGACAAAAAAATATATTTATTTTCTCTTTTTCCATAAACTTCAGCATGAAAAACTTTACCTAAATTATTCGAACTTTTCTTAGCAGTTTTTAAAAATATATTTATAGACACTCCTTGCTGTATATCAAATACGTTTTCGTCAACTCCACCGTCTGGTGATATCTCTTTTATATTACTATTTCCATGTAGATCAATCGTGTAAATTTTATCAAATGTTTTTAGCAAATTCCACCTCATTGCTCGAAAGGTAGGATTTCCCAAAAATCCATGTGGATTTATAAATGCTAATATTCCACTACCGTTTTTTTCAATAAAATGTTGCCCATAGCGTAAGAACTTTACATAGTCGTCATTTAACCAATGCTTCCGTTCATTAAAATGTACTCCGTCTATGTATTTATAATCTTCAATTAGTTTACTTATCCACTCACCTTTATTTGAAGATATACCACTATAGGGAGGATTGCCCATTACTACCATCACAGGCGTATCCCTCTTCACATGATTA
>CAYHFJ010000088.1:0-12836 GCA_964355885.1 uncultured Flavobacteriales bacterium | reverse complement strand
TACATAACTCAATGGCATTGTTGAGAGATGGTTTCCAATAACTATCTTTGAACCCAGCAAACGTACTTTGATAGACATTTAAAAAAAGCATAAAACAAGGGCATTACAAGTGTTCCCAATTCGGATACCTGTAAGAGCGTATAGTTTGAATCCTTTGTCAATCAGCACATTCCGCGGTAGGTTGCTGTCCCTCCTTCTCCGCCAATGATTCAAATGAAACCCCGCTCTTGCGGGGTTTTTATTTTTTCACTAATTTATAGCGAGTGGTTTCATTACCGGTCTGAATTTCTATAAAATAGATCCCGCATGAAACATTGCTCAGGCTAATTTGATTTTGTCGCCAAACGGTCTTGAGTACTTGCCCGTTGATGTCTATAAGTCTGGCTTGTTGAACTTTTGTATTAGCTTCCGTTTCAAAACAAACGATGTCTGTTGCAGGATTAGGGAATATTTTTAATCGGGAATGGCCATCCAGCTGCTCGATGCCTACAGTATGTACAAATATGATACTCCCAATAAATTAGGTGAACCCCAAAATTTGATGTCGTGAGCCTGCAAGTATCAAAGCTTACGCATCCTGCGCTATCTGTAACTCTTAAATAAAATGTGACAGAATCTCCAACTGAATTGTAAATTAATGTTGGATTTGCAATAGTTGTATCATCAAGTAGATGTGAAGCATACAAGTATGGAATCGTTGGAGGGATAAATGGAATTGGATCAATAGACCATGCGTAAGTATAAGGAGGTGTTCCACCTCCTGCAGTAGGTGAACCTCCTAACTGAATCGTAGAATCAGCAGAGCATCGATGTGGATCCGTGCCGGCATCGGAAATACATTGGGCATTTACAAACGGTACGCATAATATAAATATAATAAGTAGAATAATATTTTTCATCGATTTATGTTTTTAAAATTTACCTTTCGCTGTGAAAGGGAATTTACTGATCAAGCCACCCGGATAATCCACTTAAAGAAAAGGAAATCAGGATTTCGGAGAGTATAGGACAAAGAGCCTGGCGATTGAGGCGTTGAGGAGGTTAAATTCGTAACACCATTATTTGGTCACAAATATTTAATATATTTGTGACCAAATAATGGGAAAGAAACCTCAAAACATAGAGCAAAGGGTACTGGCTCTGATGAGCAAAGCCAAACGGGGAGAATTATTTTTCCCTGAGCAGTTCAGCAACATCGGAGAAAGCACAGCTATCCGCAAAGCGCTTCAACGCTTAGTGCAGAAAGGAAGCATTGTGCGCGTAGCCCAAGGCATGTATGTAATTCCAATGGAAAACAATCTCGTTGGCAGAGTTTTGCCCGGAGCCACAGAAATTGCCATTGCCATAAGCAAGCGCGACCATGTGCGCATTGTGCCTACAGGGGTTCAGGCACTCAATATGCTTGGGCTAAGCACACAAGTGCCTATGAAAATTGTTTACCTCACTGATGGCGCTTCCAGAATTGTGAAGGTAGGCAAGCAAACTATTCGTTTTAAATACACTGCTCCAAAAATTTTGAATGTAAAAGGCGAACTCAGCAGCTTGGTAATTCAGGCATTGAAAACGATTGGTAAAGACAAAGCCACACCGGATGAAATACAAAAGCTAATCGGATTTTTGAAAAAGGAGAAGCCGGAAGTTTTACTCCATGATATGAAACTGGCACCGGCATGGATTATCAAAATCATGAAGCTGGCATTATGATAGAGTGGCTAAAATTAGATTCCGTTGTTGAAAGATTGTCGCGGCATCTTTACGATTTGGAAAAACTGATGGACACCGAACACGGACAAAAAGCACTTGAAGATTACGACTTGTTCATGAGTATCGTGAGGCACAGAGAGAAATACACCCCTATTCGCCAACTGGATTACTCAACACATACACCGGACAGAATCAGCATCACCCCTCCTGCCGCAGTAATTAAAGCATGGGAAAAAGATTATCAGGCAATGACTGGCTATATGATTTATGGCGAAGCAATAAAGTTTGATGCGCTGATAAAACGGATTGAGGAATTGCAGAACAATGTGAGAAACATCAAAAAGAAATAACTAGATAATCCGAATAGCCTGACTGCCCTTTTCTTTTAGCGATGATCAATTCTTTTCAGAATAATATGAAGTAATTGAGGCTAAATTAAGGAAATTTATCAGACTTCTAATAACACGAAAGCAGGAGTTTTCCAAACTTTCGTTAGTTTTGCAGAAGAGTTGCCTGCTTATCGAAATAAATTTTAGATTTGATTCTATTAATAAATGTTACAGCTAGGTGTAAGAAATCAGAAACGATAGACAAAAATTGAAAAGTTAACTATTATGAAAGGGCAAATATGAATGCATTGGAAAGTTATTTAATAAAGATAGATAAAAGTTCCTACGATTGTAAGGATGTTCATATCATCAATTCAGAATTTCAGCAGGTCTGCAATCAACTTTATGAAGAAGGCAAACAAGATATTGCTGCAATTGCTGATCTTGACAGACAGGTTTTTTCAGTGCAAAAATCTTTTGAAAAGAAACTCGATAATGAAAAAGGAATTATCAACGGATTAAGCTGGCAAATGAGTGGTACTCAAACTTTGGAAGATGGCAGCCAAATACCTCTTTACTGGCCGGATGTGTCAAAATATACTAAAAATGATTTTGAGTACTTTGAAAAACGGTACAACGAATGCAAAAACCTATATGCAAAAACCGAATACGGGTTAATGGTGTATTTTGGTGAGAAAACAGCCACTTCAAGACATAATGATTTTAAACGTCAGCTTTGTAATGAGTTATTTCAACTGAGTAAAGAGCATCACGCTAAAGCAGATAAAGGAGGAGAAAAAAATCATTACCTGTTACATTTCTTTCATTCATTACGTATGGCATTCGGAGTTGCCGAAAAATCGAATCTTGAACCTGAGTTAACTAATCTAATTCAGTACATCTTCAAAACACATCAGGATTGGGATATTAATAAGTCTGGCACCTTACGCATTTTACTCGACCTTTCTGGTTTATTATCCGATTATTTTGGTTTAACAAATATATTAATTGACTTCCAGAAAGTGGTTGATAAAAACATAGAAGGTGCCACGGAACTTGAAAAAACTTATGTTTGGGGTGCAATGTATGCCATCGACCGTAATATTGCTATTGAGCAGAAAAGAAATAAACCGGTTACGGTCTTATTAAATTACAAAGCGAAATTATATGAAAAACTCGCAACTGACGCAGAAAGCAAAGCTAATCTTGCCTGCGTAAGTTTTGCGGAAAATGCTCTTCGTATCTATCAACAGCTTAAACTTCCTGATGACATTAGTAGATTGGAAAAATATTATGCCGAATTAAGAGGTAAGTTTCGTTTGTCCGAAATAAGGCAGGAACTTCCGAAGGAGCATGTTGAGAATATGAATAAACGGATTTCAAAAGCTGTTGCTGATAATGATGAGATAGGTATAATTCATCATTTCCTTACATCGCCTTGGTATGATACAATTCAAAATATAAAAAACCGCTCTTTAGAGTTAAGTAAACAAACAGTTTTGCTTTCTATGTTTCCGACTTCATTGATGGATAAATTCGGAAATACTGTTGATGTGTTTTATTCAGATGAAGAAAAGGAAAAATTCAATTTTTGGAACTCATATACATTCAATTTTCAAATTGGTACACAAACAATGCATAGGTTTTTTATTGAAGCCTATAAAGCCAAGAAAATAAGTTACACTTCCATAATATCTTATTTGGAAGGCACATGGTTTAATGAAGTTATAGTCAGAAATTATCATGGTCAGGCGGTGGATGTCAAACCTATAGATACGCTAAAACCAGGATTAAAAAGATTGTTTGAAGAACTCGACAGCTTCTTTGCTGACAATACTTATCAATGTGAATTTGTTACCGTAACCGATAGTTTAACACTGAAAGTTGAGGGGCTTTTACGTTATTTCTGTGAGAAAATCGGAATTGCAACATTTAAAACAAGGCACAAAGGCTCAGATAAATTGGTAATGGAAAAACTGTTGGATGATTTATTGGCAGACATTGCCAACGAACCTCCTTTAAAACCTGAACAGAAAACCAATTTTGATGAGGAAGATAGAATACTAATAAAATATGTATTAGCTGAAAAAGCAGGATTAAACCTGCGAAATGCAGTAGCTCACAGCTTAATGGATGTTTTTGAATATGCATTTGAACACGTTGTAATTCTTTTCTGCATCATAATCAAGTTAAGCAAGTATAAATTTATAGAAACGAAAGGAGATACCAATGATAACAGTAGTAAATGAACCACAAGCCGAATATAAGGTTGCAGGCTGGCAGACTGAATCTAAAGGATTTTCAGCTGATGACTTTATATGGGGCATCGAAAATGAGACTGTAATGTTTTGCCCCCCAAGTGGCTCTACAATTATGTTATTCTTTGAAAAACCTAAAAGAAAATTATCATCTTTGAGAGGCAAATTATCAAAACAAAGCAATAAAGAAATTGACGATCAAATTTCAGATTTACGTAGCGAATGGGACAGAAATATTTAATTGACACCTGTTCAGTTGTAAAATATCTGGACGAAACACTTCCTCCGGAAGCAATTTCATTTATGGATACTCTGGTTGATAACGATAGTAAAGTTTCATTCATTACTAAAATTGAATTATTAGTATGGAATCCTCCAATTGCTGAAGATATTAGAGTAAGAGAGGAGTTTTTAGCAGGTTCTGAAATTCATTTCATTAATGATGAAATAATAAACAGAGCTATTCAAATAAGAAAAGCAACTCATATTAGGTTGCCAGATGCCGTTATTGCAGCAACAGCCATTTACAACGACTATGTTCTCCTGTCGACAAATGATAATGATTTTAATAAAGTGGTTCCAATGGGGTTAAAATATTTAAATCCAGAAACAGGGCTTTAACTGCCATTATAATTACACGGAAGCTGAATATTGACAAACGTTTACAAGATTGGAAGACAGAACACCAAGCGGAACAATTAAGACTTCATGTGGTCGGAACAGCCAAAAATGAAGTCGATGTTGCACGAAACCCTGACGGCGTGGTGGGTTTATTATGGAGTTTGAATACCGTTTTTTGTTTTTTTCGGGAAAGCAGGTAGCTTCAAAAAGGGAGAATTGAACTTTAGCAATGTACTTTCACTCGCGAATATTTCCTTTGAATATTTTTTTAAAAGATTCCCTTTCCATGTCCTTATACTTATTTTCCGAAAAAACAAAATCTTCTATTTAGAAATTGATGTACTTGAAATATAGCCATAATATCCTTTGCCATTAGGTGCCTCATAATATATAAACCATAACGCACCACCTCTATTATCCTTAGAAACTACTGATATATTAGAATTCTTTCCAATATGTAAAATTGGTGAACCACTTCCATCTGCAAATTCATACATATATGTTTCTTCTAGTAATTTACAATAAAAATTATCCAGTGGACCTGAATGTTCACTTTCTGATTGCTTAACATTTTCATTATAATTTTCATCTAAATTTAGTTTCTCTTGGGTAAAATCATTCTTATCCATCCTATTTCCATCGGAATAAAATGCAGAATTAGGATAGGATTGATATGAACTTGGAACAGAATAACTTTGAGAATTTATTTCATCAACCAATTGGCTAACTTTACCTTCCAAATTTAATTTATCTTCTTCCAGATCTGAAATTTCATCTTCAAATCTTTCCTTTTCTGATTCAAGTTCTCTTATCTCAGATCTCTGCGAATCAATTTTTTCATTGATATTCGCTATTAAGCCAATTGAGATGATTAGCCAAATAATGAAAGCCCCTAGTATAATTCCGAATTTATTTTTCTCTAAGAAATCCATTTTAAAATGTATGATAAACCTAATACAGGTATCGTTATGTTGCAAAAAAAACAGCTGCTATTACAATTACAATCACAAGTAAAACGTTAATCCAAATCACGATTGAAAAGTCCTCTTCTTCAACTACTGGCGGTGCGGATTTCATGTTTTGTGATGATGCTTGTTTCTCATCGTATATAATCTGCTCTTCTTTATTTATTTTTTCTTTAAAGTGTTGATATAAATCTTTGTAAGTCTGATTTGTCAAGGTCAGTGAAGATTTAATTTGTCTTCTTATATTTGAATTTTCAGCAATTAAATCAAAGGTCACAGCTGTGTTTTTGAAATCCTTTATCTTGTATGTTTTTTGTCCGATAGGTTGCACTGCACCGAATGGATTCAATACAACTTTGTCAGAGTTAATTGTTTTCCAACTAAAGGTAACTTCTTCGTCGTACACAAATGTAACTTTGTTGGACTTGAAATATTCAATATCTGGATTGAAATTTGTCCCGGTATTGTTTTGCCGAGAACCTGAACCAGTAATTTTAAATTCATCGTAAGCTTTCCGTTTTGAAGTGTCAATTAGTATCTCATAAGCTTCTTGAATTTCCTTAAATCTTTCTGCAAAAAACTCATCACCGTCATTTTTGTCAGGATGAAATTTAATTGAAAGTTTTCTGTATGCTTTCTTTACCTCCTCTGTCGAGGCAGTTTGTTTTAGTCCAAGTATGTAATAATAATCTTTCATTCAATTTTGCAAACAGATAAAATACAAGTCAGAAAAGATTATGCTTATTCTGGTAAAAATAAAATTTTCCTTTTCCTGACATCCAAAGTCTCAACATTGCAATCTATGAAATACTTTTTCATCTGCTTCAGGCTTCTATGCACCCGACCTAAAACCGGTAGGTAGCCAGAAGCCCGGAAGATTCTTCCTTGCTAATTCTTCTTTAAAAGAAGAATTAGCATCCCCCAAAAAATTGTCTATCACAAAAATGGGCAATTTTTTGCTTCTCTTGCATTTAATGCGAAATTTTGTACTAAAATTTCGCACCCATCTGGAAGATCGCACTCCGCCCTCTCGATTCTTGCAAGTGCCTCGAGGTCGTTTTTTACAATACATGAATAAACACCTGAAAATAAAGCGAATACCTGCCAACCTGCTCCCTCAGGCCTGGTTTGTCGGCTTTAGTAGAGACTTGTGAATTCAGCCTAATCTTGAAACTTCAAGCTCTTGGTTTATATCAAATCCAAGTAGGTTTCCGAAATATAAAATTTTGAAACCCGCAGATGAATTGGTTATACCACCCATGTTTTTCGAAAACTAAACCCAATTCGGTTAGACCAACCGGATACCTTACCTTTACTATTCAAATCAGAATTAGTATGAAAACCTATATCTCAACATTCCTTTCAATTTTATTTTTCTCCTGCAGCTTTGCTCAAGCAGATAAGGACTTTAAAAATTGCAAAGATATTTCAGAGATTGAAAAACAAGCACACGCGAGAATGTTTGATTTCCTTGCTCCAATGGCCGCAGATAATTATGATATTGTGTATCATGAATGTTATTGGGAAATAGACCCGGCGGTGAGTTACATTCAGGGCGCCATAAAAACTTTTTTTAAACCTGAGACAAGCGCGTTTAACGAGTTGGAGTTTGATTTGACAACCAGCCTTAATGTCGATTCAGTGAAATACCATAACGGCTCTCTTTCATATGTTCAGCTTCCAGGTGATATTCTCCGAATCACGTTTCCTTCGAGTATCCCGGTTGGCACTTTAGATTCTCTTACTGTCTATTACCAGGGAATTCCCGGCAGCACCGGCTTTGGCTCTTTTATTCAATCAACACACAACAATGAACCGATCATTTGGACATTATCAGAACCCTATGGAGCTAAAGATTGGTGGCCTTGTAAACAGAATCTTGCCGATAAAATTGATTCGATCGATATTATCGTAAAAGTTCCTCAGGTCAACAGGGTTGCGAGTAATGGCGTCTTGCTTTCTGAAGATACGGCAGGCACAGATAAAATTTATCATTGGAAAAGCCGGTATCCGATCGCGGCCTATTTGGTGGCGATAGCTGTCACCAATTACGCTTACTACTCAGATTATGTTCCCCTGCAAATTGACTCATTAGAAGTTTTAAATTATGTATACCCTGAAAACCTGGCATCCGCTCAGACGCAAACGCCCGCTATCATAGGTATCATCCAGTTGTTCGACAGTCTGACGATTCAATACCCTTTTGCCAACGAAAAATATGGGCATGCCGAGTTTGGATGGGGTGGCGGTATGGAGCATCAGACCATGACTTTTTTAGGTGGCTTTAATTATGGATTGCTTGCTCACGAATGTGCGCATCAATGGTTTGGCGATTTCATCACCTGCGGAAGCTGGGAAGACATCTGGCTGAATGAGGGTTTCGCCACATACTTTGAAGGATTAACAGTTCAAAGGTATTTTACTTCCAACTGGATGAACTGGAAACAAAACAAGATCAATAACATCACATCCTCTCCTGATGGTTCGGTTCAATGCGATGATACCACTCAGGTAGGCCGAATATTTGACGGTAGATTATCGTATGACAAAGGCGCGTACTTACTTCACATGCTGCGATGGAAATTAGGTGATACATTATTCTTTGCTTCGCTGAAAAATTATTTGAATGACACTAGTCTGTCAAACAATTTTGCTAAAACTCCCGCACTTAAAGCACATTTTGAATCGGCAAGCGGGCAAAACCTGACTAACTTTTTCAGTCAGTGGTATTATAATCAGGGTTACCCAACATATCAGATAGGTTACTTACAAACTTTAAGTGATGTCACCATCACCGTGAACCAGACCCAATCAGATCCTTCCGTATCATTCTTTGAAATGCCTATCCCAATTAAATTTATTGGTGCAGGTATAGATACGACTGTAGTGTTCAATAATACATTTTCCGGCCAGACATTTAATACAACAATAAATTTTCCCATTTCGACTGCTCAATTTGATCCTGAACTATGGATAGTGTCAGGAAGTAATACTATTTCAGACATTTCAGAAAACTTCGGAGAAGAACATTCATTGACAGCATTTCCTAATCCTGTAAAAGATAAATTGACTTTAACAGGATTCTTTCCTGGCACCATTGTGAACGATCTTCAGATAGTGGATATCCTGGGTAAAATTGTTTATTCAGCGGATAAGCCGTATAACATCACCGATAAAATTATTTTGAACACAGAAAATTTAAAAGGAGGAATGTATGGTGTTTTACTGAACACAAATATTGGGATACAGACTGTTCATTTTATTAAGGATTGAACTTATTACTAAATCTGTAAACACAATAATTGAAAAATAAAATTACATGAAATGAATATAGCCATCCTATCTTCCAGTGTCCGAACAGGCAGAAAAAGCCATTGGGTCACTCTCTATTTCAAAAAATATATAGAAGAGAATAAATTAGGAACGGTTAAAATCCTTGATCTGAATGAATACCGGTTTCCTGTTTTTGAAGAACGGCTAAAGAATCTGACAACACCTGATCCAAAAATCCTGAGCTTCGCGGCAGAAATTGTTAAAGCGGAGGGTATCATTATAGTCACACCGGAATATAATGGAGGATATCCTGCATCCTTAAAAAACGTAATTGACCTGCTTTATCCTGAGTGGAAACGGAAACCAATTGCATTAGCCACCGTTTCTTCCGGACAATTTGGTGGATCACAGGTAACCACATCATTACTTTTGACATTATGGAAAATTGGGGCCTGGGTGGTACCGGCATCATTTCCGGTCCCAAAAGTTCAGGAAAATTTTAATGAAAAGGGTGAAGCGACAGATAAAGAAGGAACTGATAAACGGGCAAAAGTTTTTTTGGATGAATTACTTTGGTGTACTGAAGCATTCCGGAAAATGAAAAACTAATACAATTTCTTGGCTAAAGAAATTACCGTGCATTGACCGCATTGAAACAGTCTTGAATTATTGAAAATTTATTAATAAATTTAACGATTGATTTCGTTTCAATATTTTGTATACAAGTTCTACATGTCAAATAACTAAATCGCAAAGTCATGCTTAGAAAACTACTTCTCTCCTCTTTCCTGCTTTTACAATTCAATACAGAAGCACAAAACAATATTCAGAACATTTCATTTACACCTCAGTATCCCGGGCCATTGGACTCGGTAAATGTTATTGTTGACCTGATGTTCACCTCAGGCAGTTGTGAACTTCAGTTTGAAAATCACAGTGTAAACAATGATTCGATCCGTATTAATTTATTTCATTGTCCCGGCCCCTTGACGGTAATTTGTTATGTTACGGATACAATCAATTTGGGATTATTTCCGGCGGGATCTTATGTAACAGAGGTAATTGTCCACACCAGTTCATGGTCGGCACCCGATCCTTGCACGGATGTTAATCCAAGTGATTCCGGAATTATTCAAATTACGGTTTTACCCGGGAGCGGTATAAGTCACTATTCAATACAGGAAGCAACAATCTATTATCTTTCTCAAACAAAGGAAATTGTATTTACAGGTCCTGCGCAGACAAAACTCTCCTTACTTGTATTTAATTCACTTGGTGCCCTTGTATTAAAAGAGGATATCAATTCCTCAGTCCGCCTCCCCGCACCAAACCTGATACCGGGAGTGTATTTGTTTCAACTCTTCGATGCAGCCAAAAATTCGCATACCGGAAAATTTTCAGTACATTAACCAGAAGTGGTAAAATAGCGATTGCTTCTATTCAATTTTAATAATTGCGAAATTATCTGATCGTATTCCTCAAGGTAGGAGTCCATACACTACTGCGCACGCCTTTCAAATACAGGAAAAAACCTTTGAGCAATGCAAGATTCATATAGCTAAAGTATGCAACAAAACGTAAAAGCTTCCAATGTAATCCCATTTTACGCAAGACCGCGTCGAATAAAGGCGAGAGGAGCAAGATACATTCTGCTATGAATAGGACAAAAAATGTGCGATTGTAGGCACCAAGGATGGCTAAAGAAAGCAAAGATGTGATCAGAAAAAATGGAGTTAACCATCGAAGTACTTTATGACTGATAAAGCAAAAGCCCAGGGCGGTGAATGGTTTAAAGACTAATTCTGAAAACTCTTTCAGGTTCTGAAAATTTCCCGCGCTGATTCTTGCTTTGCGTTTATATTCCTGTTTAATATCATTCGATACATCTTCGTAACACAGTGCCTTTAATTCATTGATACAAAGGTAGCCTTGTTTGAGCACCTGCATGCAAATATAAAAATCGTCAACAAGAAAGTTTGCAGGAACCGCTTTAAATAATTTTTTCCTCAACGCGTAACATCCACCAAAAGGACCCATCATAACCCCCCATCTGATCCCTTCAAAATATTTAATTCTATTCTCACGGGCAATATAGGATGTCTCCTGATGGCTGATACCATTATTCATCTGACCGACGTTCAGAATATTTGCACCAACCAATCCGATCTTTTCATTTCGAAAATGACAAACGATATTAAAGATGGTGTCCGTATCGAAAAGAACATTTGCATCCGTGAGTATGATAATCTCGTTTGTTGAAAATCCTACCAGATCATTAATCACGGAAGGTTTACCCCGTCGCACTTTGAAATCATGAAGCCTAATTCGAGGATCCTGTTTGGAATATTCACTGATAATTTCAGCCGTCCGGTCTGTTGAAGCATCTGAACCGATAAGTATTTCCAGCTTCGTTGAAGGATAAGAAGAATTAAGAACTGACTTTATCTTATCTGTAATGACCTTCTCTTCATTAAAAGCTGCAATTAATACTGAAACCACCGGAGCATCCCCTTCCTTCACCCAAACTTCTTCATTCGCTTTAAAACCTGCCGCCAGAACTGCTACCAACCATGGGTAAACCACATAAGTGTAGAACACCAATAAGGTGCAGAAAACGAATAAAAACAGGGCTAAGTAGTACATATAATGAAACCGGCCTAAAAGTAAGAAAACAGAATGAGTTGCCCTCAAGACTTTAAATTAAGCCCGGGCGAAGAAGAATAGTCATAGGCGTGTTAAAGTTGGCAGATTCACGAATGTATGTTCATTTCTCCACGTGTTTTTAGTAATTTTACTAACAAATTTTAAGGCCATGAAAAAGTTTTTGACCATAATTCTGGTTCTGAGCACCCGGCTTAGCTCCGGGGCACTGAGTGCGTATTTCTCGTATGCAATTTTTGACCAACCGGAAGGAACTGCTTATGTAGAAACCTACCTTAATGTGACCGGAGCAAGTGTTGTCCTTGCAAAAAATGAACAAGAAAAGTATCAGGGAAAAATTGAGGTTCAATGGATTTTCAAGCAAGGAGATTCTATTATTTATTTTGACAAATACCATCTGTTAAGTCCTGAAACAGAGACTCAAAGTCTCAGAGGCACAGACTTTATAGACCAGCAAAGGATACCGATACCACAGGGAACATATACGGTTGAGCTAAAAATTTTCGACAAAAACTCCGATACTCCTGCCTTCAATGCGAAGCAAACCATCAAGGTTCATTTTCCTAAAGACAAAATAAGTATCTCTGATATCGAATTGCTTGAATCGTATGAAACCGCAAGCACTAAAAGCAAATTTACCAAAAGCGGATACGAAGTAATACCTATGGTAACTGCATTTTATCCTAAAGAAATTAATTCAATTAAGTTTTATGCGGAAATCTACAGAGCCAAATCAGTGCTTGCTGAAGAATATTTATTACGCTATACCCTGTCAACCAGCGGAAACCATCGCATTCTGAATGAATTTGCTTCGGTCAAAAAGCAAATGCCGGAGGATGTTACTGTGTTGATTGCAGACATCCCTATTGAAAAACTTTACAGTGGAAATTATTATCTGACTGTTGAAGTTTTTAATAAAAGAAATGTTCTGCTGGCAACTAAACAAATTTTTTTCCAACGGAGTAATGCATCTCAACTAACAACAAGTGATGAGGATATCGCGAAAATGAGTTTTGAGAATACTT
>CAYHFJ010000087.1:0-12893 GCA_964355885.1 uncultured Flavobacteriales bacterium | reverse complement strand
TTTACAGTAGAGGGTTTACCAACTTCGATTACGATTGTTTTTCCTTGATCATAATTTCCCCAATTCGTCAATCTCCCTGTTTTTGAATTGTATTTGTACCAGCTCAATTGCCAAGGTAATGAAATCACACTACCAATCGAATCGAGTTGATATACTTTAGGTTTTTCAAAATCATAAGTTCCAAGCAAGCCATTAATTCTGAGGCTCCAATTATTGACTATTTCAAGCGAATCCTGCCCAGCGAATTCCAAACCAATATTACTCGGATCTGAGCTGCTATTGCAAATGAAATACATCTTCATGCCTGCCGCGTTGCTGCTGAACATCACATCAATGCCTGGATATACATCTGTGTAGACCAATTTTGGAAATGAATAGGTACTTATTCCATCGGGACAATGTCCAAGAAAATAATTTAGGTAAGGGTTAACATCATTTAAGCCAACACTAATCGCTTTTTCATTATATGAACTCTGATAAAATTTCATATCAACCCGAAATAAAGTATCCTGTGTAGCAGAATCTAAATCAGAAGTTGACCATACCATGTTTATCCTTTCATTTTGAAAATATAATAAAGGGTTATGATTTGGCATGTAATAATCAACTGAATCAGCTAAGTTTCCATCGTTGCCAATTATCTGTCCTTCATTGGTGTAGATTGAATACCTAAATGATGCCGAATCACTCTGCATCGGCTCCGTATAATAATCCGTCCGATATCGAATCGTTACGGTTTTTATTTCCTGATTAATTTCTTCATTTCCTGTTACGTAAACATTCCCGGATTGATCTGCGGCAATGTCAGTTGCCCGATCGTTTGAGGATGATGATCCATAGAAATCCCGCCAAATCTCATCTCCGCTCTCCGCGTCAAAACCAACAGTAAAAATATCCGGACTCTCTCTGAATCCCTCACCAGTCACAATAATATTCCCGTAACTGTCAATGCAAATCGCGTGCGCGATGTCAACTTCATTGGCAACATCAAGTTTCGCTTTCCAAACGGATTGACCAGAAGAATTATATTTAATGACGAAAAAATCATCGACAGTTCCCTGTGCATTATTATTCACTGATCCACAGACATAAACATTTTGCTCAATATCAACCACCACATCATACCCAACATCATCGCCGTCATCTTCATCATACTCCGCTTCCCATGCTAAGCTTCCACCCGGAGTAACTTTTACCGTTTTTATATTGAACCCTTCGGTTGCAGTACTCACAGCACCGGTAATATATACATTGCCGGAACTATCAGCGCAAACAGCCAAAGCACGGTCAAATCCCGTTGATGACCCTGAACTTGAGTATTGACCGATCAGATTGCCGGTTGTTTCATACGTTATTCCCTGATATTCCCAGCCCTGTAAGGTGAGCTGACAGGCACCAACAACGTTGAGTTCACTGCCACTAAGCTGAAGAGAAAATGGAATGTCCATTAGGTTCATAAAATCATAAGTGTTTTGCCAGAGAATACTGCCATTATCCTTATCGTAACAAATGGTTTTAAAATCTAATAAAGTACCTGTGTTATTTGAAGCGCCGGTAACAAATACCCCGTCACTGCTTACCACGATTCCACTTGCAACATCATAGTTTGATGCGCTACCGTTATAGGTTTCATCCCACACTAAAGTACCCTGATCATTCAGCTTAAAGGTAACGAAATCATAATTGGATGCTGAACTCCATGAAATTCCGCAGATATAAATTTCATGTTCAAATATAAATATTCCCGTTGGAACATCTCTGCCAAACCCTTGTCCACTCCATGAAGTCTGCCAAACAATTTCTCCCTCCGGTCTTTCGCCTTCATACCGAACAATTAAAATGTCAGGACCTGAAACAGAATCTAAGGTCACAGTGGCAACTATTGCATCACCATCTTCAATAATAACAGGGATTTTAAAGGAAGAATCAGTAGTGTTTCCGGCATAAACGGCCCATTCTTTTACCACAGCCGGAATTTGAGAAGTCGCCTGATTTGTGATTCCGGTTAGTAAAATCAGAACAGAAAATGAGAGGAGAAATAATTTACAAAATCGTGAGCAGGAGGGATGAGTGATGAGGGATGAGGGATGAGTGATGAGTGATGAGTGATGAGTGATGAAGGTAAGCTTTTTCATGTTGAGATGATTTATTAAAAGGTTAAATAATAAGAATTGCCTCTGAAACAAGTACCTTTTTCGAATCAATCACACAAAAAAACATCAACAATTTTCAAACGGAAAAGGAGAAAGAATAATCAAATGGAAACAAAATATTCGAAACAAGCAAATTGATGTACAATTTTTTTTAAAATAGTTTTAGATAAATCAATTATGAAGAAATGAGAGCTTTGTTAAAAGCTGAAATTTGCGCTCAATTCATTATCTTTGCCCCATGCACTCACCCTCATTCGACGAAATTTATATGGAGCTGGCACAGAACCTGTCGCTCAAATCTCACTGCGTAAAAATTGGAGTCGGAGCCGTACTCACAAAAGAGACCCGCATTGTTTCATTGGGCTATAATGGCCCGCCTGCCGGAACACACAACTGCGATCAGGAATGGCCCGGTGTTGGTTGTCCGCGCGACAGCAAAGGAAGTTGTTCGCTTGCCTTGCATGCTGAACAGAATGCTATTCTGTATGCAGCCAAAAATGGAGTGCCGATGAATGGTTGCACCTTATACGTCACACTCTCACCTTGCCTCGCTTGCGCCCGTATCATTTTCACCATGGGAATTCGTAAGGTGTTATTTTTACAATCCTATGCAGTATATAAGGGGATTGGCCTTGATGAAGGTGTCGACTTCCTGAGACGCTTTGGAGTAGAAGTGGAGCAATATGTTCCCGGGCCCAAAAATGCGATAGCTTAATTGTGAATAGGGTCTGTTTTATTTATTTAACTCTATTTTTTAAGAAATATCAAAACATTTTAAGGAATTGGGAGTTAAACAAGGGCTATACAATTGGATTCCCGCAAACACTAAATTTGATCAATTCAACAGCCTTGACGAGTTATGCTTTCATATTTCGGAAGATAATGATTGAGACATAAAATAATTTCAGTGAATAAACTTAAACTTTGGTTACCCTTCCTTCTTGCTTCTATTCTTGCTCTTGGAATTTATGTGGGAATGCGCCTGAACGAACCTTATAAAAGTAGTCGCTCTTTTTTTTCATTTCGTACCGGGCAATTTAATAAGATCAATGATGTAATCAATTATATCAATAATGAATATGTTGATACGGTCAATCAGAAAACGCTTGTGGAAAATACCATCAGCGAACTGCTGCATCAATTGGATCCACATTCCGCATACATTCCCGCTGATGAGTTGCAGGCAATGAATGAGCCGCTCGAAGGAAATTTTGACGGGATAGGTATTGAGTTTCACGTACAGGAGGATACCATCATGGTTGTATCCGCTGTTGCAGGTGGACCTTCTGAACAATTGGGTATCCAAAGCGGTGATCGCATCATTGCAGTAGAGGGAAAAAATGTAGCTTCCATCAAGATCACAAATCCTCAGGTGATGCAATTACTGCGCGGACCCAGTGGAACAAAAGTAAAAGTGACTATACTAAGAAAGAGTACCGGCAAGGAAATTGTTTATTCTATCACCCGTGGTAAAATTCCTATCTACAGTGTTGACGTCGCGTATATGCTCACAAAGGAGACCGGTTATATTAAGGTAAGTCATTTTGCCGAGCGAACCTATGACGAGTACCTTAACGCCTTCGTAAAATTAAAAGATGGGGGAATGGAAAACCTTATACTTGATCTGCGTGGAAACCCCGGTGGATATCTGAAAACAGCCATTCAATTATCCGATGAATTTCTCTCTGATAAAAAACTTGTGGTATACACCGAAGGACGTTCCCGTCCGCGTGAATCTTTCTTCGCTTCTCAACGTGGGTTTTTTGAGCAGGGTGCTCTTATCGTAATGGTCGATGAGGGCAGTGCTTCAGCAAGTGAAATCGTAGCAGGGGCATTGCAGGATTGGGATCGTGCTACTATCATCGGACGCCGCTCTTTTGGGAAAGGACTGGTGCAGGAACAAAGCCAGTTTCCGGATGGTTCTGCCATGCGCCTTACGATAGCAAGATATTATACACCGACCGGAAGAAGTATCCAAAAGCCTTATGCCGGGGGTTATGAAGCCTATTCCAATGAGTTGTATGACAGAATGAGAAATGGAGAATTATCCTCATCAGACAGTATTCGATTTGTGGATTCTCTTCACTTCGTTACTCCCGGAGGTAAAACAGTTTACGGTGGCGGCGGTATAATGCCGGATGTTTTCATTTCAATGGACACTCTTGGCAGCTCACAGTTCTATGCTGAAGTAAGCAGCAAAGGAATGATATCCCAATTTGCATTTGATCACCTCGATCGCAATCGTGCTAAATTTGAGAAGTATAAAACATTTAAAGAGTATAATAATTCCTTTCTGGTTTCTGACGAACTGTACAATAGGTTTTTAGACTACGTTGTGAAAGGTGGTGTCATGAGATCGGAATCAGGTATCATTGCTTCTTCTGAAATAATCCGCACACAAATTAAGGCTCTTATTGCTAGACAGATCTGGAAGAATGATGGATTTTATCCTGTGGTACAATCGCTGGATAAGACCTTATCCAAAGCACTGGAGCTGATTGAGAAAAAGCAAGTGGCGGTGAAGGGAAGTTAAATGAACCCGGATTTTTTCTTGTCTGTTTTTCACTCCTTCTCTGGTTATTAAAGGCCTATGAAATGGGAATTGACATCTCAATATCTCTGGTAATGAGGTGTTTCGCAAATTAAAAATTGATTGAAATTTTGTATCTTTGCGTTCTCAATTTTATTCAATTCATTAATTTTTCTAACACTACAAAAAATGGCTTTCGATCTTCCCTCCCTACCTTATTCATTTAACAGCCTTGAACCAAATATTGATGCACGTACGATGGAGATACATCACGGCAAGCATCATCAGGCTTACATTACTAATCTCAATAATGCAATTGCCGGTACCGATGCGGAAAAATTAAGCATTGAGGATATTTGCAAGAATATTTCCAAATACCCTGTAGCTGTTCGCAACAATGGCGGCGGTCATTTTAATCACTCCCTCTTCTGGACAATTATGAAGCCGGGTGGTGGAGGAAATCCTTCTGGTCCCTTGGCTCACGCTATTGTCTCCGCATTTGGAAATTTAGAGGACTTTAAATCAAAATTTGCCACCGCCGGTACAACTCGCTTCGGAAGTGGTTGGGCATGGTTGATCGTAGGTGCTGATAAAAAACTTGCAATAGGATCCAGCCCGAATCAGGATAATCCCCTGATGGATATTTCAGATATTAAAGGTACACCTGTTCTCGGATTAGATGTCTGGGAACATGCATACTACTTGCACTACCAAAACCGTCGCCCGGATTACATTACTGCATGGTGGAATGTGGTGAACTGGGATGAAGTATCCAAACGCTTTACTGCCGCTATGAAGTAATTTGCCTTCATGCGGACCTTTCCTGAATGGATAGACGCACAGAGAAGTTCTTGTTAGGATTTTTCTGTGCGTTTTTATATGCTTTATACCAAAACCAGGTAGGTTTCCGAAATATAATATTATAGAACCTGCATGAGATTTGGTTATACCGCCCAAGTTTTTCGAAAAATGAAACAAGTTCGGTATAACTCTCATAAATCTGTTAGCAATTTAGTTTGCCATTCTGCCTTGTGACAATTTCTTATTCTCACCTTCGTTAACCTCGCAGGATGCAGCGTAACTTAGGCACATATCTTAAAATATCAGGTAAAATTCTTGGCATTTTTGCACTTGGAATAATTGCCGTTGGTTTTCTCATTGGCATTTTTTATGGTGATGATATCAAGAAAATGATGATCGCCGAATTAAATAAAAACATTGCCACACAAATCAGCGTCGGTAAATTTGAGTTTTCAGTTTTTCGTCATTTTCCATTTGCCTCTGTTGATCTGGAAAAAGTGATGGCTAAAGGTGTTCTTAAAAGTTTACCTGATGATACTCTTTTATATGCTGACAGGATTTCTCTTCAATTTAATATTACCTCGGTTTTCAGTAAAAATGTTTCAGTCAGGAAGATTGTTGCTAAAAACGGGATAGTAAATATTCGCCTCGACAAAGAAGGTAAGAGCAATTACCACTTCTGGAAATCTTCCGGCGATTCAGTAAAAGCCTCATCAGTGATCAATCTTCGACAGATTTTACTTACAAATATGTTTATTCGTTATGAAGATGAAAAGAATGACCAGCATTATTATTTGAAGGCTAATGAAGCTGAATTGTCCGGACAGTTTTCAGAGGATCAGTTTACGCTAAACACTTCGGCCGATTTGTTTGTTGAACATTTTTATGCGGGAAAAACTGATTATGTAAGTCATAAGCCGGTACGCATCCAATCAGGAATACATGTTAACACTGTGGACGGTACTTATAAATTTGACAAGAGCAGAGTGAAAATAGCGGAACTGGAATTTGATGTAACTGGAAATGTTATCTCACTCGAATCGTCAACAATTTTAAATCTGGATGTAAAAGCGTATGAAGCCGATCTGGAATCTTTTATCAGCATGCTGCCAGCCCAATATATTCAATACTTCAGTGGCTATAGTAGTAAGGGCAGATTCATGTGCAATGTTAACATTGAAGGAAAAGCCGGAGGAGAGAATATTCCGTCTGTAAAAACTGATTTCTCAATTCGGAATGGAAAAATTACACCTGAGAAGAGCAGTGTTTCCCTTTCTGATGTCGATCTTAATGGAACATTTCGTAATCGTGGATTGTCAGGAAAAAGTGAGTTAGTCATATCTGCAATGAGTGCAGTGCTTGGCGGGAATACAATTAAAGCTGATCTCCGCCTGGATGATCTCAGTGATCCTTTCCTGACTATGCATGCTTCCGCTGCACTTGACCTTGCGAATGTCAGACACTTTATTTCAATGGACACCTTGGTTTCATTAAATGGAGGATTGAAATTCAATATAGCTTTCGCGGGAAAAGTGAAGGATGTGAAGAATTATTCAATAGGGCAAAAGTATAAAGTGCAGTCCTCCGGAATGATAGAGTTAGATAGAGTAAATTTCACTCTCAAACATAATCCTTTGGAGTATAAAAATATTCAGGCAAGACTTTCTTTGCTGGACAATGATCTGAACGTTGAAACACTTAGTGGAAATATCTCTTCCAGCGACTTACAGTTAAGCGGATTGTTTAAAAACTTTATTAGTTTTATTTTTATTCCAAATCAAGCAGCGGAATTCAATGCAAAGCTTAGCAGCAAGATGCTTAACCTGGATGAGTTGCTGGAGGATAAATCTTCCGCATCCTCTGATGATACTTCTTATATCATGAAATTCAATCCAAGGCTTCTCAGTCATCTGGATGTAAGCATTGGTAATTTAAAATTTCGCAAATTCAGTGCGGCCAGGCTTCAAGGGAAAATTCTCCTGAACAAACAGGTTATTTCAGGTAAGGGTTTAACTTTTTCCGCTATGCATGGAATGGTATTCATGGATGCTACAATAAATGCTTCACGAAAGGACAGCATACTCATGAGTTGCGATGCAAGAATCGCTTCCTTAGATATTACTGAATTGTTTTTCCAGCTTGAAAATTTTGGCCAGACAACCATGACAGACAAAAATGTTCGGGGAACTATCAAGGCCGAGATTCAATTTACCTCCAGTTGGAGCACCAGCCTTACTCTTAATCCGGCTAAGGTTCGTTCAGTAGCGGATATCAATATAGACAACGGCGAGCTGATTAATTTTATTCCCATTCAGGCTCTGGCGAAATATATTAAAGTGCCCGACCTGAATAATATCAAATTCTCCACTCTCAGAAATCAGATATCAATTTCTGACAGAAAGATCTTTATCCCTTCCATGGAGATTAAATCCTCAGCCTTAAATCTCACCGCCAGTGGTGCACATGATTTTGATAATATCGTTGATTATAGTTTGCAGTTGTTGCTCTCCGATGTCCTGGGAAAAAAAGTGAAACAGAATAGTTCTGAGTTCGGGGAAATTGAAGATGATGGACTTGGTCGTACAAAATTACTTTTAACAATGAAAGGTCCAATTGACAATCCTCGCTTTGGATACGACCGGAAAGGAGCAGGGGAGAAATTAAAAACTGACCTTGTAAAGGAGAAACAAACTATGAAATCCATCCTGAAGGAAGAATTTGGTTTATTTAAAAAGGATACAGTAAAACCCATAAAAAAGCCTAAAAAGGAAGAAATGCAGGTGGATTGGGAAGATGAGGGTCAATAGAATTTTTTACATGCCCAAAATCTTCCATCTTTGCGGCTTGAGAGCCGACAATCTTTCAGGAAAACCCACGTTTTTATTAAAATACTGCACTGATTGAATATTTATAGCCAAAAACAACGTTGGAAAATACTTCTTCTGCTGACCGCTCTTCTGATCAGCGCGGCTTCGTTGTGGTATACCAATAAACTGGTCAACAAACTTGCCGAAGAGGAGAATAAAAAGATTCAACTCTGGGCGGAAGCGACTAAAAGACTTTCTGATGTAACAGAAGTAAATACTGATATTAACTTCCTTTCTACAGTCATCAGTAATAATAATACAATTCCTGTGATCTGGGCTGATAAAGATTTTAATGTTATCTCTTATCGTAATCTTGATTCAGCGCGTGCAAGTAAACCGAACTACCTGAAAATGCAGGTGGAGGAAATGCGTAAGCAACACGAGCCCATAGAGATTCATATCGGACAGAATCTCTTTCAGTATATCTTATATAAAGATTCTGATCTGCTCATTCGCTTACGTTATTATCCATACTTTCAGTTAGCGGTAATCGCCTTATTCCTCTTTGTATCTTATCTCGCATTTAGTACATCAAGGAAAGCGGAACAGAATCAGGTATGGGTAGGAATGGCAAAGGAGACTGCTCACCAATTAGGAACTCCGCTTTCTTCTCTGCTTGCCTGGTTGGAATTCTTAAAATTGAAGGGTACCAGTGTGGAGTATACACAGGAGATAGAAAAAGATGTAGAACGACTTCAGACAATCACAGAACGTTTCTCCAAGATCGGATCAGCTCCTTCATTGCATAAGGAGAATGTGGCAATTGTAATGAAACATTCTGTGGATTATATACGGACACGTACTTCCAACAAAGCGGTTTTCAATGTTCAGAACCCCTCTCACGAAGTATACGCACCAATGAATATTCCACTTTTTGAGTGGGTCATAGAAAATATTCTTAAGAATGCACTCGACGCAATGGGCGGTACCGGAAATATCGATGTACTGATAACGGATCAACGACAGTTTGTTTATATTGATATCACTGATTCCGGAAAAGGAATTCCAAAATCTTCCTACAAAACCATTTTTAAGCCCGGTTACACAACCAAAAGTCGTGGATGGGGTCTTGGACTCTCACTGAGCAAACGGATTATCGAAGAATATCATGACGGACAAATTTTTGTAAAGAATTCAGAAGCGGGAAAAGGAACAACTTTCAGAATTGTATTGAAAAAGCAAAAGGCATAAATATTTAGTTATGCCCGGACTTTACATTCATATTCCTTTTTGCAAGCAAGCTTGTCATTATTGTGACTTTCATTTTTCTACTACCTTAAAGAATAAGGACGAGCTGCTGACAGCCATAAGACTGGAGTTAGCTCTTCGGAGATCCTATCTTGATAATAAGTCACTTGATACTATATACTTTGGTGGAGGAACACCTTCTTTGCTGGAAGGAATAGATATCAGAGAAATCCTTGCAGAGCTTCGTGATAATTTTGACATAACCAGAAGCGCGGAGGTCACCCTGGAGGCCAATCCGGATGATCTTACTCCTGAAAAATTGCAGATGCTTAGCGATGCAGGGATCAATCGCCTTAGTATAGGTATTCAGAGTTTTTCAGAGGAAGATCTGAAGTTTATGAACCGGTCGCATACGGTTGAGCAGGCTCTCCAATGCGTGAAGGATGCTCAGCGTATTGGTATTACCAATATTAGTATTGATCTGATCTATGGTACACCTACTCTCGGGGATGATCAATGGAAAAAAAATCTTGACATCGCTTTTTCAATGGGTGTCCAACACCTTTCGTGTTACTCTCTGACGGTGGAGCCACGGACAGCACTTGCTAAAATGATCAAAGAAAAAAAAGTGCAGGATGTTGACGATGAAAAATCGGTCCGGCAATTTGAAATACTGATGAATCGGGCAGTTGAGGCTGGTTTTGAACACTACGAAATTTCAAATTTCGCTAAACCCGGACATTACTCCAGGCACAACACTTCCTACTGGCAAGGTGAACCATATATCGGCATCGGGCCTTCCGCACATTCTTATGACAGGAAAAGCCGTCAGTGGAACATTTCAAATAACCACGAGTATATCCGTAAGTTAATGGTTGGAACCATTCCTGCGGAACGTGAAGTATTAACTCCCGAAAATTTATATAACGAATACATCCTTACAAGGCTTCGCACTAAATGGGGTGTTGATGCGGAAAAGTTAAAGAAGGAATTCGGAGAAGAGCAAGCTATGACATTTCTGGCTATCGCTGATTTTCAAATTCAGGATGGTCTGATGGAAAAGGAAGGGACTCTTTTTAGACTTACCCGAAAGGGAAAATATTTTGCAGACCGGATCGCTTCTGATTTTTTCTCGGAGATGGAAGATTAATAAATTCCATGCGATAGTTTGTTTTTCTATTGCATAGTCCGGGATTATTGTTCTTCACCTTCCGGGTCAGGACTTTCATCCATATCCTCTGTTTCTTTTTTTCGTCTTGAAACATTCGGATTCCCGCCAACAACTATAACGATTTCACCTTTGACAGTCTTGGAGGAACAATGTTCCTGACATTCTTTCAAGGTTCCGTGAAAATTTTCTTCGAATAACTTACTAATTTCTCTTGATACACAGGCCTGCCTGTCTTCGCCAAAAGCTACTGCAAATTGTCCAAGAGTTTTAACCAGTCTGTAAGGAGATTCATAAAAAATCATCGTCCGGTCTTCTTCCTTTAAGCCGACAATCCGTGTCTGCCGACCTTTCTTCTGGGGTAAAAAACCTTCAAAGCAAAATCGATCACAGGGTAAGCCGGAATTGACAAGGGCAGGAATAAAGGCAGTCGGCCCCGGTAAAGTTTCTACTTCAACACCATGACGAATGCATTCTCTTACAATCAAAAAGCCGGGATCAGAAATTCCGGGAGTTCCTGCATCGGTAATGAGTGCGATATTCTGACCTCCTTCAATACCTTGAATGATGTCCTCCAAAACACGATGTTCGTTGTGAGCATGGTATGACTTCATCGGTTTACTGATACCAAGGTGTTTCAGGAGATGACCGCTTGTACGGGTATCTTCCGCCAGAATCAGATCCGCTTCCTTCAGAATACGAATAGCGCGCAGAGTAATATCTTCAAGATTGCCAATAGGTGTAGGAACCAGGTAAAGTTTGGCCATGGGAATGCCTCAGGAAATAAAGCGACGCTCTACAAGATCCAGAAACAGATTGGCCGGATGAGTGCTGAGATCCCAATCGTATTTGCTGAGGAGATTCTGATGAACGAAATTTCTGGCTGCATCCAAAGAACCGCTATTATTCAATGATTCAATACTAATTGAGTAGCTTTGAGAATCCCCCAAAAACAGTTGATTGATAAATAAAAATTTTTCGTTGGTGCCTATGGCAACACGGAGATCAGAAATCGGCTTCCGTTGATGCCTTTCTGCCACTCCTGACTGCAATTTTGTTCCTGCCATTCGTTGGGCAAGCGTTTCATGATCATTGAATTTCCCGGCAAATGTTGGAACTTCATCAAATTTATCGTGAATGTCTGTGATGACTTTCTTTCTGCGGGAAGATTCTTCAACCTGTTTCGTCTCCGCAGCTTTGTTCGCCGCAGCTAAGAGCAGTTCATCCATGGAAGGATGTATGGATACTGGTTTTGGGGAAGCATTTTGTTCCACTACTTGTAATACTTCTTGTATGGCCTCTTTTATTTCAGGCAGGATGGCCGGACTTTTTGGAAGAAATGATTCAACATGTATAGGTTGAACCCTTGCCGGTGGAGGAATGGCTTCATATTTTGCTGCGATGGCCGCTTCGAGTTCTCCCATCATTTGAATTGCATTTTGATGCTGGAGATCCATTGCTTTTTCGTAGAGCATCCGAATCCCTGATATAAATTCCTGCATAGTATCGGGTGAAACTGAAGAAGAGGAAGCAGACAGGCTTCTCAATTGCTCCATTAATTTACTTAAACTACTCTCAATGTTTTTCTGAAGTTGTGTAGAATCCATGGTTTTTTTGCTGTGATTGTGGTTATTCCGGAATGCTTTGTACTCAATTATTTATCTATGGTTTCTCGATTCATCATATTACTTCTAAGTATACCGGAAAACGTAAAAAATGTTTAAAAATTTTGCTCTTTTTTGAAAAATCAAGCTCATTTTCTGATTTATGGCCTATCAATTGGATACTTAATTGCCTGAAACAGTTTTAGCTGCAATATATTTTTTTGTTTTTCACACTATCGTCAATCGCAACAATTAGTACGACCTTTTCAAAATTGTGAAATCCTTTAAACCCTTTCTAACTTGATAGAAATTCATTATTTGACCGTTATGATCCTAACCCCAATCCCAATCAATCAATCCCAAAAATCTCCGCTTGGGAATGTTGTGTGAAAGCCTGTGCGCAAGCGCATTCCGCCCAGCGGGGTTTTTAGGTGATAATTATTGAAAATCAAATCCTGATTTTCTAAATCTCCGAAGCCCTATTCACACATGAGGCGGTTATAGATCTCCGGAGATCTTAATTGAACCTACCTGATAATCGAAATCATCCCCTGTCTTTTCTGTTGGTCATTAACCATAATC
>CAYHFJ010000086.1:0-12925 GCA_964355885.1 uncultured Flavobacteriales bacterium | reverse complement strand
ATTTCACCAGTATTATAGACTGGGTTTCTACCATATTTACAGACGTTGAAAGTGAGAAAGTGAAACATGGCTAAGGATATTCTGTTAGGTGATGATGGGGATTTGTTGCTGGCTGATGGCGATTTGGTATTGGATGAGTGTGATGCTCAAAACATATCGAGCCTGATGATGATTAGTCCTGGTGAATTAAAATATAGCCCACTAACCGGAATAGGCATTGCCAAAATAACCAATGCCAGGATAAATAAGCAAATGGTGGTGAGGGATATTAGAATGCAATTTGATGCTGATGGGTGGAAAAATACTGAAGTTCAATTTGATGGTGAAAACATTAATGTAAGCGGAAGCAGATGATTATTAAGGTAAAAGCGGGACAAACTATTTATGATATAGCACTGAACAAGTACGGATGTTATGAGGGTGTTTTTTTGCTTTTGCAAGATAATGGACTCAATCTGATCAGCGATGTTTTGCCAGGACAAAGTTTGGTAATAAGAGATGCAGTACCACAATTGAATAGTACTAATATTCCGGTTGTGGCGGATATGAAACTGAATAGCACAACACCAAACAGCGGGTATAAAGTAGTGAGAAATGCGGATTTTAAAAAGGGTGATTTTAGTGTTTACAATTTTAAAGTGGCTATATGAGTGATTTGAGAATAATAATAGTTGGGGAGATTGACCGGGATGACTGGGAGCATAACTTTACGCTGCTGGATGGTTTGTTTGCCACTGTTGGGCTAAAAATTAGCACAGATCAACTTGGAGCTGCCGGAGCTAAATATTATAATGAAATCATCCTGATCAATGTGGCCGGCTCACTCCCGGTTAGAATTAACCGACAATTTCAGGGAGGCCGTAAGGTTGGCAAGATGCATCAGAACGTATTGGTATTTTACAAGGGTGATCCAAAGGCAATAAAGGAATTTGGAGAAGTTCAGGTTCAAAAGATTGACGAGGATGAATAAATTGCGCCATGGCAAAGAAAAAAATCACTATCAAACCGAAAACCACGGTTAAGAAATCACAGGTAAAACCGCCACCAGCAGCTTTACCAAAAACTGAAACCATTGATCCAAGTGACATGAAAATTTACAAGTACTTAAAAAAGCAGCTCGAGATTAAACGTGCTCAGCTCAAAGCGATTGATGCGCCCCTGGACCCGCAGAAATTGAAGGACGAAAGGTATGTTCAGGAACTGATCCTTAAAAATAACATCTGGCAGCTGGAAGATGAACTCAATGCTATTGAAATGATTCTCGGCATCAATGGCTAAGAAAACACGTGACAAGGGGGCTGACAAAGGTGAGAAGCTCAGGCGAATCCGTATCATTCAGGAATATCTTGTGCTTGGCAAGAACCCGAAGGATATCGTCAATCAGGTTTCTCAGCAGTGGGATATCACCCCACGTATGGCCCGTTATTACGTTAACACAGCCTTCAATGATTTCAGGCAAATGTCAGGAAAAGACCTTGAAACATTGCGGGGATACCATGTCACAGCCCGAATGAAACTGCTTGACTGGGCAATGGAGTCCGATAAAAGAAAACCCTTTGCTTTGGATGTGCTTCAGGATATGGCAAAGCTTCAGGGCCTATATGTTGCCCGGCATGATATTACATCGGATGGGAAAGAAATGAATTTGGTTCAAATCTTCATCCCGGAAAATAACCGCGAAAATGTTGTGAAGGAAAAATAAACCTTTTGAGGAAACACTGGTATCCGCCCGGCGAGCAAATCGCATTTTAACATTATGCAAGTCACAAAAATTAAACCACAGCCAGGATTTCAAACGGACTTTTTGAGTTCGCCAGCTGATATTGTGATTGGCGGTGGAGCTGCAGGAGCAGGAAAAAGCTACGCAGTACTACTTGAACCACTCCGGCACATCTCAAACAAAGGCTTTGCAGCGGCATTCTTCCGGCGCACATTTGCTCAAATCAAAATGCAGGGTGGATTGTGGGACACCTCCATGCTCCTGTATCCTGGACTGAATGCAAAACCAAATTCAACGGAAATGAAATGGACATTCAGCTCGGGTGCCGACATTAAATTTTATCACCTGCAGTATGAACCCGACATCCTAAACCACCAGGGAGCCCAATACACATTCATCGCATTTGACGAGCTGACCCATTTCACCGAGAAACAATTCTTTTATCTGCTTTCCCGGAACAGATCTGTTTCAGGAATCAAACCATACATCCGGGCAACCTGCAATCCGGACCCAGATAGTTGGGTTGCAGCTTTGATTGATTGGTGGATTGATCAGGACACAGGCTTTCCAATTATTGAAAGGTGTGGCCAGCTTCGATACTTCGTCAAAATAAAAGACAATCTTGTTTGGGGTGATACCAAGGCAGAAGTTTTAAAGAAGGCACCGGAATTGAATGACTTTGCAAAGCTTGCTAATACCTCTCCCGACAATATGGTAAAGTCACTCACCTTCATTCCCGGTTCGATATATGGCAACAAAGAACTGCTCAGTCAGAATCCCGAATATCTGGCCAACCTGCTTTCTCAGGATGAAGCAACCAAAAGCCAGCTGCTTGAAGGAAACTGGAAAATTAAAATTGATGAACTTGGATTGTTTGAGTTCAATAAGCTCAATGATCTGTGGTCAAACTTTACAGACTACTCGAATAAAAAATGTATTACATGTGATGCTGCCCGATTTGGTCGGGATTTTTGTGTGATCATGGTGTGGGATGGCTGGGTTGTAGTTCGAATTATGGTGTTCTATAAATCAGAAGCCCACGAAATTGTTGATACGATCGAGCGGTGCCGGTCCACTTTTGGTATTGGCAAGTCGTCCGTGCTTGTGGATCAGGACGGCGTGGGTGATGGAACTGTCAAATTGGGTGGGTATATGGGATTCCATGGTGGAGCTCCTGCACTTCCTGAACCGGATACCGGAATTAAGGAAAATTACAAGAACCTAAAAACCCAATGTTATTACCGAATATCAAAGCGGGTGAATGAAAACCTGATAAAAATTACCATCAGTTCGGAAACGGTAATCGTTGCCGGGGTTCGTTCAGTTCAGATGAAGGTGTCCGGCAAGGTAGTTGATATTCGCGATCTGATAAAAGAAGATCTTCGCGCTGTCAAACGAGCTAAGCCCGACATGGAAGGTAAAAAGCAAATCAATTCAAAAGAGCAACAAAAAATATTACTTCATGGACGTAGCCCGGACTTTAGTGATACGATAATGATGCGCGAGTGGTTCGAGCTTGCTCACGGCATTGGAACGACAAAAGCAAAATCCTATTGATAATTATTTCTTTTGGATTGTAAAAATTCAATTACTTTTGTTATGCGATTTTATCATAATTATGTTATCAATCAATTTCAAATACCAGGGCAAAAAAAAGCCATTCATTGAGAAGAAGGCAATCAAAACAGATTGGTCAGAGCTAACATTTGCTGATCTATTGAGCCTTTTTGAGAATGCAAAGATCGAGGATGAGCAAAGCCGGATCGTTGCTAACCTCATGGTTCTATCGGAAATGAGCGAGAAAGAAATCGCCCAGCTCAATGAGGAGCACATCGATGCGGTCCGTCCATGGATCGGCTTTGTTGATTCGGTCGAAGCCCTGATGGTTGAGGAACTACCACAAACCGTTAGCCAAATAAACATTGGCGCCGAAGCCTGGGGAAAGTTCGAGGCCGCCAAGCAATTGATTCAGGCCGTTCAGGATGATAGCATCATGCCTGCTTTACCAGATGTTATCAAAGTTTATGTTGACATCGACATTCTACCAATGTCACTACCCAAGGCCTACCCTATTGCCATTTACTTCATTCATCAGCTCAGGGATTTTCAGGCCAAATACGTGCGGCTTAATGACTACAAGCCCAAAGCAAAAGACTTGGCAGCCGGGGTTGAAAAGCTTAATCAGTATGGATTTTTCACTACTCTGCATGCACTTTCAAAAGGTGACCCACTCAAATATGATGCAATGCTTTTGCAGCCGGCCGACAATGTGTATCAAACGCTGGTGATGGATTTTGAGTTGAGCGAGATCCGGAACAAGTATCAGGAGAATGAAGAAAGAGAAAGGAAAATAAAATGACCTACAAACAAATTATAACCATGTTTCGTGCCATAAATACTGCGGTAAATGCTGCCGGAACATTCGTGCATGGACGCAAGCCGGAAGGAAGCTTTGATTCCATTGCAGCAGTCTATCCGCTCGTGTTCGTTCTGCCTTTCCGAGATGTAGCCGATTATAAAAAGGAAACCATCAAACGCAGCATTGTGATGTTCTTTTTTAAACAGGATAATCCGGGCAATACTTTAGTTCAGCGCGAGGACATGATTCAGGAATGCTATGTGATAAAGGACGCTTTCATTCAAAAAATGATTGAATATTCTGACACCCCCGGCAATACTTACTTCGGTAAGCTTACCATTTCCGAAGTTCTCGCAACACCTGAATATGCTCAGTTGGCAGGGACCGTTTCCGGGTATTCCGTTTCATTCACATTGATAACTAAAACCGATTGTTGATTATGTATAAACTTACCAGAAAAGAAATGAAGATTCTCCGCAATCTTGGTGAAACGCTTCCAAAAACCTTTTACATGGCCAGCGAAGTTCACAGAATGAAAGGCAGGGACCTTTTGTTGGATAAAAACATTGATGCAAGCAAAATTAAAGGAGGGGTTAAACCGGATAATATTTATGAAGTTAAGGTTCCAACCAAACATTTGGTAAACCATAACAGCAGGTTGCTTACCGCCTTTGAAAGCGGAGGCATGGCAGCTGTAGATGAATATTGCACCGGGGTGATGGATTTAGTTGAGTTACAATTCAAGGTTAAAGGCATTGTTCCTGCAGAAATGGCAACCCCTCACAAGATTTTTGCAACATGTTAAGCATTTACGAAAGACATTTGTTTGAAGAGTTTGCCAGTGATTTCATCGCTCAGGTGAAGAATGCCATCAAAACGAAACCCGTTAGAAGAAAAACCAAAGCACAGGGCGGGTTTTCTTCCACCGTGAATGCAACCGGTAAGCTTGCCGAAAGCCTCCGCTCAGAGATTGACGATGCCGGCATCCGTGTTTATTGCTTGGCATACATTGATAAACTTGTTTATGGGCAACCTCCGCAAAGGATTGATGCCACTGTGTTTGAAATTGAGAACTGGATCAACGCAAAAGGCCTGGACCTGACAGCAACGGGAGTAATGAACAATTTGCAGAGATCAGGATCCTCCATCTGGCAAGAGTTTGGAGGGCAGGATTCAGGATTGCTCGGTGATGTGCATTTTGAAAAGAAACTGGAAGAAATCAAATCAAAACTCACCCTGAAAATGATTGAGGATATCGGATCAGAAATTACTAAACAATTTAAAGTTGCAGCATAATGTTTGACTTTACAGGCACAGCGTGGGATGCACACGAAAAAATAAGCGCATTTAGACCTAAATATATTACCGGGACAGTAATAGCTGATCAATATTCTTCAGGAGGGTCAATGATCGATATTGAAGTTGACATCACCTCGGCAAATTCAGATGGTAATATCATTGTTACATTGCCGGTTGCCTTAACCTATTATGCGGGTCAGCGCATTTATTTAACCTCCGGAATCTATAAGGGATACCATAAGATTTATCATGTTACTACTACTACAGTTGAATGTTTAACGCCTTACACGGCCTCAAGTAGCACAATTACATTTCATTGTGTTGATAATAATAATGTTTTGCTTTCCTGGACTAAATTAGATGCAACCGCCGTGGGATCGGAAACGATTGAGCCAATTATTAAAATGTCTGATAATTCCGTTAGTATTGACATCACGGCCTATTTACAAAGTTTCTTCTCTCAAATTGATGGACCCGCTCATTATGCATTCGGAAACTATAATATGCAATCAGGGTGCTTAATGTCTTTCGTTTCGGGTGGTACGGCACTTTCAGGTATGTGCATATATGGCTCTGTTGTCCATACGGCCTATTATGCTCTTGTAAATACAGTAAGTACCTGGGATATTCCTATGGTTGATGCTCATGTTATCTTCCTTAATTATAGATGTACACTACCCTTTTTAAAGGAAACCGGCATTTATGACCTACACGATAGTGGACTTGCTCTGCAATCATATCTGAATGCTCACAGTCTTAATCCTGGCAACTTTATCTATTCAAATTTTTGCAATAAAAACGCAATCAATATTTTCTTCATCAATAAATATGGCGGATGGCAGAACTTTGTTAGTATGGGATCATATACTGAAGGCCGAGAGATTGCTGATCCGAAAACGATCATGACTGCCTACCCGATGAAAAAAAGAATCTCGGATCCGGGAAAAATATTCAAAACCTTGAAAAATAATTCATCTACTATTGCCCGCTCGCTTATTCCCATTGTTACGGCAATGGTTGAAAGTCCAATTACTTTTATTTATGACCAGGCAAATAGCGTTTATATTGAATGCTTCATTGATAAGAAATCATATGACTATCGCGAGATTGGAGAGGATGGCGCTTTTATCTCTTTTGATTTGATTGTTTCAGAGACCATTTACACGCAATTGAGATAAATCATGTACCAGATTATAATCAATGATATTGTTTTAGATGGAATCGTGCCGGGTCAATCCATTGCCATCACCAAGGCACTGAACAATCTGAATGATATTGCCAGTCGGCAGGGTGCATTCTCAACCCAAATAAAAGTGGTTAAAACCAATCTGAATAAATCCGTTTTTGAAAATTCGCACATTATTGGCAGTCCAACCAATGTTCCATATACCCGGCTCCCTGCCCGAATTGATGAGGATGGAATAACTCAGATCATTGGCTTTGCACAGCTCGAGCAATCGGACGAATACTATAATTTCCGCATCTATGGCTCCAGCTCAGATTTCTACAATCTGGTTAAAGATAAGCCGCTTTATGAGCTTAATTTTAGCCGGTTTAACCACTTGTGGGTTAGTGCCAATATTGGATATAACCGCACAAATGTTGCAGATTGGAACGATGCTTTCGTTTATGCCGACATAGACTATGGTAAATGGACGCTGGCAGCATCAAACCAAGTGAAAATGGGAGATTTTTATCCTGCCATTTTTGTAAAGATGATCATCTATCAAATGTGTATTGATGTTGGTTTTGTACCCAACGAAAATGACTTTTGGTTGAATGATAGCATCTTTGCGAGCGAGATTTTGCCGTTTTGTAGTGTTCATCCAAAGTTTTCAAAACTTTATCAAAAAAGCAGGAAACTTAAATTAAGCACAAACGCAACCTTTCCGTGCACACCAGGCACAAGAACACAGCTTTTATTGACAGGAATCGAGGACAATTGGGGAGGAAACTATAATTCAGGAACGGGAGAGCTTACATTTGATGAAAACGTAATGGATTTAGATGGGGATTTTTATATAAAATACTTCATCAACATTTCTGGCGGTTTTGTTAATTGGCCATATTTGTTTTTTTATGCAACCACCGATTTGGCGGTCACTACATTATTTCCAACCGGAACCAATTACAGGGCATTCCTTTACAGTATTCCGCAGCCAATATCAGCCACAACTGGTGGATATTATGGCGAGGCCAGATTTAGCTTATCTGAGCTTGGAACCAACCAGATAGCCTTCAGACAACCAGCCAAAGGAACCAAACTTAAATTCTATGCATTTTGCTATGATCCTTTTGGTACCACCGTAACATTTGATATATTATCAGGCTCGTCTTTTACCGCATCTGTTGGGGATAATGCATACCCTGGAAGCAAGTGGGATATAGCATCAAACCTGCCCGACATGTCTTGTGGAGACCTATTGACCACTATCGTTAATCAGTTCGGGCTTTTGATCGATGCAAATTCATGGACAAAAACTGTCAAGCTAGTTCCTTTTAAAACAATCGAGGCCAATAAGGCAATCGCACCTGATTGGAGCGATAAGGTTAGAGACGATAAAGCCAACCGGCTTACTTATTTGTTTCAAAATTATGGGCAAAAGAGCCAAATGCGTTATTCTATGGATGAAAGCGACCCATATTTAAAACCAATTCCGGACTATGGTAACGGTTTTTTCAATGTAAACGATGCCACTTTGGACCCTGCAAAAGTTTCATTTGAAAGCAAGTTTGCACCGGTTTACCGGATGAACTCATTTTTAAATGCTACCGTAAAGCCAATGGCATTTATCAGCATGTTTGATATTGTAACACTTAATTCTAAATCACCCAAGTCCAGAATAGCCTACCTCAAAATTATTAATGATGGCGGGGATGGGTCTGTGGATTTAGAACAGGATACGGATGAGAATGTAGCACTCTTTATTTTTGGAACTGGTGGTGGAGCGGTTACGAATCCCGGAAGGTCGTTGGCAGTTTTTTTTGATGATCTCAGATTCAACGAAAGCCTGATTCCAACCTACTATCAGCCCTTGCAATCAATTTTGGATCACACAAAATCACCGCTATTGTCTATTGATCTTTCTAAGAAGGATTTTGTTGAGATAGATTTCAGCATCCCGGTGTACCTAGATTGCTGGCTCCCTGATTTTGGGCAGATTGTTGGGTATTTCTATATAAATCTTATTGATCAGTACGGATTAGATGCCAACGATCCTACTATGGTGGAGTTGGTTAGGATTTAAAGAATTGCACCCAGAGATTAAGCCGGATTGGGAAGAAAACGCAAAAACTGTTTAATAAATATTCCCTCAAAACATTCACACAGTAATGGCAAACTTACTTTCCGACCATGAAATAAAGAAACTGCTAATTATTTCTTTGAATCAAAACCCGTATATTTGAAGTATGCCAGAACCGGAAGAAGAAGAAAGAAATCCAATAGAGGACATTCTATTAGTTCTCCCAAAAGATGCTATTTATAATTCTTTCGTTATTCAAGCTCTTTGCCAAACTATGCTTGCCAACCAGATAGAAATTCTTTCTTTGCTCAAAAAGAAGCCATATAAAGAGGTTCAGACTGAAATTTTGAAAAAACTTGAGAAAGGATATATTGAAATTATTGACAAACTCCCAAAAACCGTATGATATGAGGAAGGCTCTTTTTTTGTGTTTCTTGACTTTAATAGTTATTGACATAAGGGCTCAGGTAATCATTACAACAACAGAACACGAGACTTTTAAGTCTGAGATTAAAAAGATTAAGAACGATAATTTAATTGTCTTAAAACAAGAGGAATCAACTCAGACATCTATTCCAATTAAAGAAATTGAATCAATTCATATGGTTAGTGGTGACTATAATCAAGATGGATTTATTATTGTAGGTGGTAAAAAAATCGAATGTGATATTATTGGAAATGACTTAGAAAAAATATATTATGTCAATGCCGAATTTAAAATTATTTCAATTTATTTTGATAGCATTTCTGATTTTTCAGGCATTTCAAAAAAAAACGATAACGAGGTTGACGAATTTAGCCATATAGCGAAAGCTGGATATTATATTAAGGCAAGTGTGGGATTAAATATTGCAGCAGCAGCGATCATGACTGGATCAATCAAAATTACAGATAATAATCTTAAATTTGGTGCAATTTTTATTGGTGCGATTTGTGAGATAATATCAATATATCAACTCGTTCAATGTGGAAATGAGCTTCAAAAATCCGAAATCGAGCACAGGAAAAGAGCTATGTTAACTCAGAAACCTTAGCCACTTTATTCATCCGGTTATCTATTTTTTTCATTTCAGACCATTGCACAAATATTTGTTGCTTTCTCATTTCTTCACCAAGTTTCACGTAATCAATCAGACCATCTTTTGCAGCATTCCTTTCAGCATATCCACCATAACTTGTAACGCTTCCCCCCCCTCCCATCTGAACCATTCCACTTGCAGGATTTATTTGAGTATGGCCAATTCCTGAAATTGGAGTAACAGAAACCCTTTCAACCCCACCCGGATTATCTCCAACCATCAACATAGTAGGCCCGTTGGTCATAAAGTCTCCCCCGCCAGCGGCCTTACTTAAGCCGGCTTTTGCAACCTCCACAGCTGCGGTAATTAATGCGGATTCCGCTGCTGCGATAATTAAGCCATACCAACCGGATTGACCTATATTTCTTACTGCATTTTCACCAATAGCGATAATTGCAATTTTTTCAAGGGTATCTAAGGCCATTAGAACAATGCCTTTACCGAGTTTGTCCAAATTAAGACCGGTTTCGTCAATCGAGTTTGCTATAATCTTACCCAGAGTCTGCCCTAATTGAATCGCGGAGTCAACCCTTTCCCTATTTAATTCAATTAATTCCCGTGTCCGTTTCTTTTCCAGCGCAGTAAACTCTTCCTGAGTTGCATTTCTATTAGCCAGAGCAACAACCTCTTTTTGATAGGTTGCCTCAATTTGTTTTGCTGATGCCTCCCTAATTTCCGATTTGGTAAAAGCCAATGACATTTCAGCCTCAGCCTCCGCAGTCATTTTGTTTACCACATCATTCAGCTCTTTATCAGTTAGTACTTTTTGCTTATCAAACTTCTTACGCAATACGTCAAGCTTCTGTTCGGCAATAGTTCTTTCAACTTCCAAAATGGTTTGAGCATTTGATATTTCAAGTTCCTTTTGTGCCTGGTCTTTACCCTTCTTTATTCCTATAATTTGGGTTTGCGCATCAAGAATGGATGTTTGATTCTTGATGACGAAAGTTTTATAGGTTTCATCCAAAATCATTGCCTCATTATTATAATTTTCGATAATGACTTTGTTTTCCTTTTTCTGATTTTCAAGGTTCCTGATTTGCTCACCTAAGGCTTTAATTTGAGCCTCGTCTTTTGAATCTGTTTGACTCTTTTCAAGTTCAGCGATATCGTTCCCTAAATCAATTTGATTCTGAAGCCTGAGTTTGTGATCAACGTTTAATGCCGATTTTCTTTCTTTTTGAATCTTTTCTTCAGTAGCTGCTTGTGCTTTTAAAATTTTGATATTGTTTTCGGCAATTGCCAGATTAATGGTTTCCTCGCTAACACCTTGTTGCCTTAATTTTTTAATTTGTTCTGCATTATTTTTTTCCATTAAAGCAATTTCAGTACCGGCCTTTGCTTCTAACACTTTTACAGTTTCGTCTGAAATTCTTTTGGTAATATTAATAATATCATTATAATATTCAGCCTGTCTTTTCAATGCCTCAGAAAGATTGTTTGTAGCGGTCACCGCCCTTTCGTTTGTAATATCGGAAAATTCTTTTAATGCCAATCCAACCGCAATGACAACGGCAGCCAAAAGAAATATGGGGTTGGTTAAAATAGTTTTTGCAAGGGTTCCAAGTCCAGCAACCAAGGGTTTAATGCCCTCCGACATTTCAGCAAAGGTGGTTGTTTTTGCAACGTCATTTAGAACCTTCAACTTTTCAGCGGCACCTTTAAAATCTAATTGAGAAAGATCTCCTTTTAATAATGATAGTTGATTTCCAATTTTCTCAAAATTAGATCCTCCTTCCTGTCCTTTTACGCCTTCGGTAACATCCTTTAGTTTTTCTTTCAGGTCCCCGGCTGCTTGTGCGGCTTTTTTGTATTCTTCCGATCCTGCATCCAGTCCCAACATTTCACCCTTTAGCTCTTTCAGTTTCTTCTTCAAGTCCTGTAGAGCCGATCCATAATTACCGACATTCCGGGTATTGTTTCCAACCCCACTTTCAAGCGCTTTGAGAGCTTCGGTTTTTTCAAGAAGGGTTTTCGTCAATAGTTTCCCAGTGTCAGTTGTATCGCGCTCCTTATCAGTCATTGCACTCAATTGCTTTGTGTATAAAGCAACCTCAGCCTTCATCTGGTCCATAGATCCTTTTGCAGAACTGAAAGCCAGCATGGAGGCTTGAATATTCTTGTTTAATCCAGCCTGTTCAACCGAAAGATTCTTTATTAATGCTGCGTTTTCTGCAAAAGCAATCGATGATTTTTGTCCTGCCTTTGCAAGTGAATCATTAGTTGATTTCAGTTTTTCAATTTCACCATTTAAAACAGAAACCCTTTTTAATGCCTCACTTTGGTCAAAAACCACCGAGAGGATTATTTTTTCATTAGTATCTGACATAATTTATGCGTTTTTAGTATTTTCTTTAATAATAATTCGATTCTGGTTGAAGGCAACAATTAGCCTTCTGATCTGATCCTTCATGCCCCTATCTCCACATTTAATTTTAAACAATTGATGCTGTTGCTGTGTCAAATCTGACTTTACAATTTTACGATTTTGTTTATTCATTTGGTTTCATAAGTATATTATAGCTATTTCAAACCCTTTAAATACTCAATTTACAAGGGAATTATAATTTATAAGTACCTTATACAAAATTATGCGTTTTCCACATATTACTTTTGAATACGTTTTCCACACTAAAATAACAATACCATGTCAACCACTCCTAATTGCAATACATTACTTTCAGGAATAGCAGCCGCAAATTGTCTGGCTCTTAAACATCCAGGTGGAATTGACGGTACTATATTTATTGGTTCACGAAGCGATCTGGCAACCGTTACCATCGATGGTACCACAAAGGAAATCACAGCCATCACGATGACGGCAACTAAAAAACTGTACAAGTTTGCCGGTAAAAAAGAGCAGCACGAACTGAAAACAACAGTGAAAGTTCAGAAACCGCAAAATATGTTCACTCAATCGGCGAACCTGTTTCTGTATCCATATTCACAGGTTGAGGTAACTACTTGCGAAGATCTGATCAAAGCGGAACGGCTTTTCTGTTTTGTTGTGACGTTGGGCGGTAGAATCAAATGCTATGGCATTGATGTTAATCCGTGGATTTCCGGTGATTATGACGATGAAAGAGGTTTGAAATGCACAAGCGGAGATATTTTAGAAGGAAAAGAAATTACCGCAGACAACTGGACCAATGTTGTTTTGAGTGGGGATTTCTGGTGTGCTCCTAAGTTGTTTTTAACAACAGCCAGTTTATCAACCAACCTG
>CAYHFJ010000085.1:0-13093 GCA_964355885.1 uncultured Flavobacteriales bacterium | reverse complement strand
ATAATAGCTAATGCGGAAGCCAGATATTCATTCGTCGCATCAGATGCACTAAATCCAATCACATCGCCGGGCCTGGCAAATCGCAATATAAATTCCTGTCCGCGGCTATCCGATTTATAAATTTTTACCTGCCCCTTTTCAATAAAATATATTCCTTTGGCCGAGCTTCCCTCCATTAAAATTCTTTGTCCGGCAATAAAATATCCTACTTTCTTAAGGTTACTTATCAGGTCAAGACATTCATCAGTGCAATGCCTTAACACTGAACAATTCTTAATAGAACATTCTGAGCAATGAATACTATGTGATCCGGCAACGGGCTTTTTCATACTATATTCTTTTGTTCAATGCAAGCTGTAAAATCTAAAACCAGAATTGATATATTAATGATAAAGATAGAATACCTTTATCATTATCCCTATAGCATTCTTTCCTGAATCAATCCCAAAGATCAGGTATTAAATCTGATAAAACTCGCATCGGAACAAGGATGGCAATTTATTGTTTTTTCTTTAAGTAATAGTATGACAAATATCAATAAAATCAATGATCAGAGTCATGGTTACATGCATAATTGATCTGCATTTTCAGAAAAAATGATACTACTTATGTCCACTTCATCAATAACGATTCAAGACTTAAACTCACTTCGAAACTTAATCACTGATTTTAGTGCTGAAGGTAAAGAAATGAAATCTAAGTTGCTTCGTAATTTTGGTTTCAGGTCAATCCGTAAGCCGGCTCTCATGTTAAGGTATCAGGAATTATTACTCTTTCTTGCTGCTTATCCTGACTCACAGGAACTTATGTTGGCGGCAAATTCAGAACTTGAAAGGCTTAATCAGACATCTACCACTATTTTAAAAGATGCCAAAGAAAGCGTTTCAATAACATTCTCCGGCAGTGGTTTTGCCTCCTCCTATTTTATCGGTTCGTTCAGTTTTGCCATTTGCAACTGGCTGGAACAATCGTTTCCTGAAAGCAGTGCGTTTCACAGTTATGGGGACTCCGAAAAATCATCTCAGGAACTTCTGGGCTTGTCCCTCCTTCCGTCAGAAATCTGGTTACAGGAAAACCTCGATTTTCCTGTAAAAAAATGGACCAGAGAGGCATGTGGGCAGGCAGACGCTCGAGCATTGCCATGGATTCTTCAGGCCATGAAGCACGAGGATCTGCCGGTTAGCATCCGGGATTTACTGTTTGATTCATTGCAACTATATATTTCATTTGACCTGCTTGATAAAAAAAATGCATTGTCATTATTAAGAACTCCAAAGGGCACGTACTTTTTCAGCAGCACACCTCTTTTAAAACGCGTTTCTATCAATGAAATCCTTAATAAAAATATTTCAGCCCAGCTTGTTTTAAACACACATGAAAAATCCGAATACATTCGGGTGGCAAGGTTCGCATTATTACACTTAAGCAGAGAAACTGATACTGTGAGCTATTGTGAAATAAATGGTGTGGAAGTCTTTGATCTGGATCGAGGATTCAGCATCGCATTATATAATCTTCCACCTGATCGCAGAAATGCAATCGACTCATATATTGGTTATATGATCTTTAAAAACAGAATCCCTTGTGGGTATGGCGGAGGATGGATTTTTGGAGAAAAAACGAAAATCGGGTTAAATATTTTTTCACCCTTCAGAGGTGGAGAATCAGCATTTCTGTTTTCTCAAATTCTGCGTCTTTATAAAAAAAGATTCAATATCAGATATTTTGAAGCTGAGCCTTATCAGATTGGCAAGGATAATCCGGAGGGTATAGCCTCCGGCGCATTCTGGTTCTATTATAAATTGGGCTTTCGTCCGCATCAGAAGGATTTGAAAAAAATTGCACAACAAGAGTTCGAAAAAATAAGTGCGGACAGAACATATAGAACAAGTCCCGGAATCCTGAAGGAACTTGCACATTCTATGATGTTCCTCGATACAGACCAACCGGAACAAGAATTAAAATACCTTATCCCGGACAGTATTAATATTTCAAAACAAATTTCAACAATCGTCGCGCAAATGTTTCATGGAGACAGGAAAAAGGCATTCACATTCTTTCAAAAAGAGGTTAAGGAAAAAACGGGAATACACTCAGGTACATTTTTAATCAGTGATGAGAAATACATGTATACTTCACTGCTTCCTGTGCTGTATATTTTATGTCAGAGGAATAAAATTAATAAAAAGGAAATTAATTTACTTATTAAACTTATACGATCAAAAGCAGAATCAACAGAACACAACTATACGCAGCATACACGACAAATCCAGAATTGGCTGGTCATGGAGATGAAGAATCTTGATCTCAGGATTTTACAGAAAATCAATTTTATTAAATCCTTTTGATTCTTGCTATTGTAGTAGATTTATTCCAAGTGTCCAGCCCTGAATGCATTAACTACAACCTAAGCTGGTTCCACAATTAAGACACTTGTAACAGGAGCCCGCGCGTATCGTGATATGTCCACAGGTACTGCAAACAGGAGCATCGCCCATCATACTCCCAAGGTATTCCTGTGCAGCATCAGAGGCCGATTCCCCATGGATTCCTCTTTCCGGAACCTTTGTCCTCATGGGAGATAATTTAAATTCTCTGGATTTTAATTCCTCCGGACTTGGTTGAACCTGCACCAAATCTGTTCGCTGCAGGTATTCCAATGCAAGCAGGCGGAAAATATAATCAATCACTGAAGTAGATGTTTTTATATTTGGATGATCAACCGGACCGGAAGGCTCGAAACGTGTGAAAGTAAATTTTTCAACAAACTCCTCAAGTGGAACGCCATATTGTAATCCGATTGAAACCGAAATAGCAAAACAGTTAAGTAAAGAACGAAAGGAAGCTCCCTCTTTGTGCATGTCAATAAAGATCTCGCCTAATGTTCCGTCTTTATACTCACCGGTGCGTACAAATATCGTATGTCCGCCCACTTTTGACTTTTGGGTAAAACCCGGACGTTTTTCAGGTAAACGTTTTCTTTGGACAATATTGGAAAGCTGACGCTTGAAGGTAGTATCATCAGAGAGGTTTATCAATCTGCGTGCGGCTTCCAAAACCTGTTCAGCAGTCAGATGTTCCTGCAGGTTTTTTTCAATTGCAGCAAGCTCTTCTAAGGCATCACTTTTGCGTGTGCCGGTTTTGGAGGATAATGGTTGAGATAATTTTGAACCATCTCTATACAATGCATTCGATTTGAGTCCTAACTTCCAACTGAGTTCATAGCATTTGCGAACATCTTCAATAGTAGACTCATTTGGAAGATTGATAGTTTTCGAAATCGCGCCGGAAATAAAGGGCTGAACTGAAGCCATCATCCTGATATGTCCCGGTGCACTGATAAATCTCCGGCCTGTTCCGCATTTATTTGCACAATCGAAAACCGGAAGATGTTCTGTTCGCAAATGAGGTGCGCCCTCAACAGTCATTGATCCACAAACGAAGTGATTCGCCTCGTCTATTTGCTCTTCGGTAAATCCAAGGTGATGCAACAAACTAAAATCCGATGCAGAATAAATCTTCCTGTCAATTCCAAGATTATGAAGACACGTTTCTCCCAAAGTGAAAGGATTAAACACGAAACGAATATCAAATGCTTTTGATGCAGCATCTTCGAGAAGCTTTATATCCGACTTCTTAAAACCTTTCGAATGTAAAGTCTCAACATTTATATAAGGTGCATTAACAAAACTGCCACTTCCTTTTGCATAATTTAAAATTTCCTGAATTTGCGAAGGTGGATAAGCAAGTTTATTAAGAGCCTGTTCCACACTGTTATTAACTATTTTAAAGTACCCACCACCTGATAGTTTTTTAAATTTTACCAATGCATAATCAGGTTCTACTCCCGTTGTATCACAGTCCATGACCAACCCTATCGTACCGGTTGGAGCAATCACTGTGACCTGAGCGTTCCTGAAGCCATCCTTTTCCCCGCTTTGCAGTGCTTCATCCCAGACAGTACATGCCGCTTTAAGCAAGTAATCAGGACAATTTGCCGCATTGATACCTTCAGGTTTTATTTCAAGTCCTACATAAGCATCAGAAGCCTGATAAGCGGTATATCTGTGATTTCTTATCACACGCAACATATGCTCCCGATTGGCATCAAATCCCTTAAAAGCACCTAATGAAGCGGCCATTTCAGCGGAGGTGAGATAGGCGGTACCGGTCATAATTGCTGTGATGGATGCGGCTATTGCTCTGGCCTTATCACTGTCATAAGGAATACCAGAAACCATTAAAATAGATCCGAGATTAGCGAAACCTAAGCCTAATGTCCGGTATTCATAGCTCAACTTCGCTACCTCTTTAGAAGGGAACTGAGCCATCAATACTGAAATCTCCAACACGACTGTCCACAAGCGGGAAGCATGGCGAAATGCAGGCACATTAAACTCTCCTGATTCATCGTCAAAAAAGCGACGCAGATTCATTGAAGCAAGATTGCACGCAGTGTCATCAAGAAACATATATTCCGAACAGGGATTGGATGCGCGTATTGGGCCTGCTTCGGGACAAGTATGCCATTCATTGATGGTAGTATCGAATTGCAGTCCCGGATCAGCGCAACTCCAGGCTGCTTCGGCAATATCCTCCCATATTTTCTTTGCCGGTATAGCTTTCAAAATACTTCCATCACCGCGTGCCAGCAAATTCCAACTGCCATTTTCGTTCAGGCATTTGAAAAAACTATTAGGTATACGTACTGAATTATTGGAGTTTTGTCCTGAGACAGTTGCATACGCTTCTCCTTCATAATCTGAAGGGTAACCGGCTGCAATCAGGGCAGCCACTTTCTTTTCTTCGTTTCTTTTCCAATTAATAAATTCAAGAATTTCAGGATGATCCAAATCAAGGCAAACCATTTTGGCGGCCCGCCGGGTTGTTCCTCCGGATTTGATAGCTCCCGCTGCACGATCTCCAATTTTTAAAAACGACATAAGCCCTGAAGAATGACCACCTCCGGATAATTTCTCCGTTGCTCCACGGATAGCTGAAAAATTAGTTCCGACTCCACTGCCATATTTAAAGATTCTTGCTTCACGCACCAACAGATCCATGATACCACCGGGATTAACCAGATCATCGCTCACCGATAATATAAAACAAGCATGTGGTTGTGGTCTCTCGTAGGCGGAAGTTGAAGTATGCACTCGTTCCGTCTTGGGGTCAACATAATAATGACCCTGACTTTCACCTGTGATGCCATAAACTGAAAACAAACCTGTATTAAACCATTGCGGAGAGTTAGGTGCAGCATACTGACCCAGTATCATAAAAACAAGCTCATCATAAAAAACCTGTGCATCTTCGGGAGAAGAAAAATATCCATAATCCTTACCCCAGTTGGTCCAGCACGAAACCATTCGGTGAACAATCTGTTTGATTGAATTTTCTGCACCGTAACTACCATCCGGCTGAGGAACACCTGTCTTACGAAAATATTTCTGCGCAAGAATATCTGTAGCAACCTGAGACCAGGTCGAAGGAACCTCTACATCATTCAATTCAAAAACAATATCACCCTGAGGATTACGTATAATGGACTTTCGCAGTTCATACTTAAACTGATCAAAGGGAGAGAGAGCACTTTCTGTAAAATACCTGTTAAACTTCAATCCCATGATACTTTTTCTTTCTGTGGTATCACCCTTTGATTTTATCCTCTTGCTTGCTTTCATATTCATAACATTTAGAACAACGAAGAAATCCTTAAAAGGAAGAAGGAGACATGATGAACATCATTCTTTTCCCATTATTAATAAACATACGTATGATGATAAAATTTTATACTTTCCGAGAAAGTAATTTTTCGTATTTATAATATACCCACAATAAAACCTTAAATTAGTAAAAAGGCAAATCACAATCAAGAAAATTCTATGCGCAACTGATAAAACACAATTAAATAGTTCAAACCCGTTTCACGGTTTGAAATACTACATAACAGGTATTAGCCTAGATGATTTAAAATGGATTCGAGATTGAAGAATTTGACAATAAGGTTGTATCAGTAAGGGTTTTTAAAAAGGCGACAAGATCGGCCTTTTCCATTGCAGTGAGCTGGAGTCCATATTCTTTGAATGGTTTCGTCATAATTGGATCAATATTCGGTGAATTCCAGTGGACGCCTGAATTATAAAATTCGACAACTTCTTCCAGAGTCTGAAATCGTGCATCATGCATGTATGGAGCTGTCAATTCAATATTCCTCATGGTAGGTGCACTAAATTTTCCTTTATCTGTTGAAATACCTGTGTACAAATACCTCCCAAGATTCTGACCGGTCAATACGGAATCCAACCCAGTATTGTTAAACGTGTTGCTGGTGAACAAAGGAGTACCATGACAATGAAAACAATCACCTCTTTCGGTATAAAAAATATTGGCTCCATCCATTTCCTCCGCAGTAAAAGCAGTTTCGTGTCTTGCTACTTTATCAAATTTAGAATCATCAGAAATAATTGTCCTGAGAAATTGAACAAGGGCGTTCGCAATTTTTCTTTGCAATTCATCATCACTTAGAGCAGCTACATCATTCACATTAAAAGCTTCATGAAAATACTTTGGATAGTTTGCATGAGCTTTCAATCTTTTTACTAAAGTATCCATGTTGGTGTTAAAAAATTCAGGACCGAAATCACCGAGAGGAACATGTTCGAGTATTGGCTCCTGTCCCAACCATTCGTATTCCGGGTTCCATGCGAGATTAACTACCGGCGGTATTGAAACTGTATCCCCGACAGAATTAACTCTAAAAGGAACCGCAAAAGCCTGATTCTGCGGATGACAGGAAGAACAAGACAAGCCATTACTTGATAAAATCGGATCATAAAACAAATTACGCCCAAGCCGCACACCTTCTACGGTTGTCGGATTCCAGGAAGGAATAGTCGGCGCAGGCCAACCGGCAGGGACACGGATATCCATCGCAGTGGGCACATAAGCGTTATCAATTATCATCTCCTCTTCACTTTCTTTCTTACAAGAAAAAACAACAATTGCGGAAAGAGAAATAAGAAATACTAGAATACCTTTTGAGTTTATCATTGGATTGTGAATACGTCAGAACCGTTATTTTTTAATTTTATCATGGCATCCATTACACCCATAGAATAATTTCCATCTACATTAAAATCATAGATTTCCGGGTTTCTAAACCATTCATTCAAATTCATAACCATATTAATATTCGCATCACCTATTGGAACTACTATCGGACTCCATATCGAGCATTTTACTAAATATGGATTCAGACCAAGATGCATGGCAAATCCATAATCTCCGGTAGTGTCACTTGCATGTCCTTCAAATTTCATAAAATGATAACCCCCACCCATCTGAACAGGCCATTCCATATTCAGATTATCAGTAGTCAAAGGAAGAGCATTGGTAATATTTTGAGAGGAATCCAAGCCAATATTGAATTTCATTCCAATATAATTTCCCGGAGGAATCGCGGATAGCTTAATCTGATTTGTAGAAATCCTTGCAGCATCAATAAATTGAAAATCCTTTAAAAAAACTGTACTACTATCGGATTTTATCAAATAAATTCTGGACAAATAATACCACATCCTGCTCACCCCAAATTGGCTACTGGCATCGTTTGTATACAAAAGTGTGTCAAATAATAAGGCTTGACCATCCACTTCGTAGGAAAGATTAATATTAAGAGAATTTACCGTTCCGCCATTTGGAACAACATCATCTTTATCTTTTTTACAAGAAAACAGTATGCTCATTCCCAGAAATACAAACAAGTATTTTTTCATTTCAAGACAAATTTTCCATTAACATACAAATTTAGTGAAAAAAAAGGGGGTAAAATATGACAACTGTCATAAAATCAGGGCGCAATTTTATTTGTTTTAATCAAATATTTTCTTAGGAACACTCTAAGCAAAGGTAAAATCAAAAAAGAAAAACCAACGAGTATAAATACTCCGGAAACTGAAATAAGTTCGAAGTAAGGCATTAGTTTATTGATAATTTCCCGGTGCGAATTTGTTTCTTTCATCACAGATTTTAGTACACCTGCCGCCATTAATGAACTCCAGAAAGTCAGAAGAGATAAATTACTCAGCCAAAAACCTCTCTTCATCCACTTCTCATTTCTTTTAAATTCCACGAATGAAAACTTTTCAGCAAGATAAGTTATCGAGGCGAAAAGGATCATGCTGTTAATTCCAATCGTTGTACCCATTGCATGAGCAACAGTGATGTGGGTCCCGTGCGTATAAAAATTAATAGCTGGAACTGACATCGCAATTGCGAGAATCAGGTTCAGGAAAATCCAAACGTCAGCGGCGCTTAAAAAGCGATAAGGAATTCGATAAAAATTTTTTTGAGCCGACTGCAAGGAAACACGCCATTCACGGATAATATATGCCAGAATTAAGAGTTCCGTCATGCTGATAAAATAGGCGACATGCCGGATCCAAGGCGATGCCGGAACGATGTAAGTATGATGTCCCCAGTTGAACATCAGGTTTGTCAATCCTAAGAAATAAAAGAAAAAAGTCTGGCGTGAATTAGTCACATCTGAATTGCCACTGATTTTTTCCATCAAATAAAATGCTGTTCCATACACCAGCATATTCCATGAACCAACCATTGAGCCAAGAGCTTTCCACTGTATGGTTGTATCTCTGATAATATTTTCTCCAAAAAAACTGAGGAGCCACAATTGAGATTCCAAAAATGTAATCAGGAAAAAGATTAATCCAGTAGCCCACATCCAGATGTAGATAGGGGCTTTTTTGAATGAAATCGTGACACTTTTAAAAAAATTGAATATGAATAAAAGCCAGTAGACGATCAGGGGTATACCAATCCATGTGGGAAATTCAAGGTATTCGCGACCACCGAACTTCCCAATTGAGTAGGAAACAAAGGTGCAAATACTTACAAACAAGAGTATGGTTCCATGAATCCAAGCCAAACGCCCAGAGTACAATGGTTGCTTCATGTAGTCCTGAATGTAGTAATATATTCCACCTGTTGCTGCAGTAAATATCCATGAAATAACAAGGCTTACATGCAAGGAGCGGAATCTGGAAAAAGGAAAGGAATTGCGTAACCATTCAGGAAAGATGTACTGGAAGCTTCCAATTATTCCGAACAGCAGACCCAGAAAAAGAAACAGGAGGGAAAGGGAAATAAAAAAAGCGGGAAGCCGGAAATCGGTTTGCTTTAATTCGTCTTTAAGTGTTACTTCAGGCCATTCTTGCATCATGTATAGACTATTCAATACTTAAAATACATCAATTAACTTCCATGCATGATCAATATTAACTACTAAGACAATTCTTCGAAGTGCGCGGTAAAATGTCTGAGAAAGGCAGGTTCGTATGAAATCTTTAATCCTTTTGTATTCTCTTTTTGTTTAATAAGTTCCGTAAACACTTCTATCACGTAATCAATATGACTTTGCGTATATACGCGTCTGGGAATTGCCAGACGCACCAGCTCCATTGCAGAAGGGATCAGTTTGCCGTCCTGATCATATTTTCCAAACATAACCGAACCAACTTCAACACACCTGATACCACCTATCCTATATAGACTGCATACCAAAGCCTGACCCGGATATTGCTCAACCGGGATGTGCGGATAAAATTTATCTGACTCGATATATACCGCATGTCCGCCAATAGGATAAATCACCGGAACTCCCAGTTCACGCAAAGCTGTACCCAGATACCTTGTACTGCGGATACGAGAATTTAAATATGCGGGATCACACACTTCGCTTCAGCCGACCGAAATTGCCTCCATGTCTCTTCCTGATAATCCGACATAAGTTGTATAACCTTCTGTGATAATGAGCAATTGAGTACAAGCATCAGCCATAATTTTATCCCGTAAGGTCAAAAAGCCGCCCATATTAACCAATGCATCCTTCTTTGCACTCATTATACATGCATCCGCAAGTGAGCACATTTCCTGTGCGATTGAAAGGAAAGAATATGAAGCGAAGTCAGGTTCATACTGGTTGATGAAATATGAGTTTTCCGCTATGCGACAGGCATCTAATACGAATAAGATTTTATGCTTTCTGCATAATTTACTCACCTCACCGGCATTTTTCATACTAACAGGTTGTCCACCTCCGCTGTTATTTGTAACAGTAAGAATAACGGCAGCGATCTTATCAGCTCCTTTATCAGCAATAAGTTCTTGCAGCTTTTTTGTATCTATATTTCCTTTAAATGGATAGTCTGAAGCAAAATCCTTAGCTTCTTGAACAGGAATATCTATAGCTGTAGCACCACTGAATTCAATATTGGCTCGAGTTGTATCGAAATGAGTATTGCTGATAAAATATTTCCCCTCCCCACCCAGGTGACCATATAAAATTCTTTCTGCCGCTCTTCCCTGATGTGTCGGAAGAATATAAGGCATCCCTGTGAGTTTCTTTACAGCCTCTTCAAATCGATCCCAGCTTCTTGCACCGGCATATGATTCATCGGCTTCCATTATAGCTGCCCATTGGTGACTACTCATGGCTGATGTGCCACTATCTGTTAAAAAATCGATCAATACCTGATCGCTTTTTAAAAGGAATGGATTAAAGTGCGCATCCCTTAAATATTTTTCACGTTCCTGTACTGTACTCACAGGAATCGGCTCCACACTCTTTATTCTGAAAGGTTCGAATATTGTTTTAAAGTTCATATTGGTTGCGGCTAATCAATTATAATGGTTTAAAACGTGCCTGAAAGAATCGAAGGTACTTAGGCTCAAAAATCATCTTTAAGCCGGTGATACTTTTTCTTTTTTTGTACACTTCAACGACACTTTCAGCAACTACATCCATATGAGCCTGTGTGTAGACTCGCCTTGGTATAGTGAGCCTCACTAGTTCTAAATCCGGATAGTAATGATCTCCAGTCTCACTGTTTCTTCCTGCAGAAACGATACCCCGCTCCATTGAACGCACCCCGGAATCAAGATAAATCGCGGCCGCAAGAGCCTGAGCCGGGAACTGGGCTTGCTTCAAATGGGGAAGAAATCTCTTAGCATCAATAAAAATTCCATGTCCGCCCACCGGCAAAACGACAGGTATTTTTTTTGCAATTAATTTTTCTCCTAAGTATTGAACCTGACCAACTCTCGCACGGATATGATCATCATCAACAGATTCAGTAATACCAATAGCCATTGCTTCCATGTCACGTCCGGCTAAACCTCCATAGGTATGAAGTCCCTCATACACCACCACCAGATTACTTGCTTCTTCATATATTTTTTTATCGTTCACAGCAAGAAAACCGCCTATGTTGACGAGAGCATCCTTTTTTGCACTCATTGTAGCTCCATCCGTGAGGGAACAAATTTCATGTACAATATCCTTTGTCGATTTATTCCGGTAGCCTTTCTCACGCAACTTAATAAAATATGCGTTCTCGGCAACACGCGTCATGTCATGAATGATTTTTATCTTATGCTTCTTTGTAAGTTCACGAACATCACGAAGATTTTGCATCGATATGGGCTGTCCACCAGCCATATTCACCGAGGTGGCAATGCTGACGTAAGGTATTTTCTTACTTCCGTACTGTTGAATCAGTCCTTCTAATTTTCTCAGATCAACATTTCCTTTAAATGGATGTTCATTGAGGGCGTCATGGGCTTCATCGATTACAATATCCACAAACTTTCCGCCTGCAAGTTCCTGATGAAGTCTGGTAGTAGTGAAATACATATTACCCGGAATTATATCTCCGGGCCGGATCATAATTTTGGAAAGGATATTTTCCGCCCCCCTGCCCTGATGAGCAGGGATCACATATTTATAACCATAATACTTTTTTACCACTGATTCAAGATGATAAAAATTCTCACTCCCGGCATAGGACTCATCACCTAACATCATCCCTGCCCATTGCCGGTCGCTCATAGCGGAAGTTCCACTGTCAGTGAGCAAGTCAATATACACTTGCTTAGATCGGAGCAGAAAAGTATTATACCCTGCTGCTTCAAGCGCTTTTTTCCTGTCGGTGGCTGAAGACATATACAACAGCTCAACCATTTTTATTTTATAAGGCTCAGCCCATGAACGATGAATGAGTTCTGAATTTTTCATAGAATTTTAACATTAATTGAATTAATCATGAATCTAAGAGTTAATCTTGCTTAATGATTTCTGGGCGGATTTTTCCAAAGTGGATGAACTATCCACAAAACTTAGAAAGGAGACAATTTGTCCGGCCTGAACGCTATCCAGATGAAAGTCGGGCATTTGTAGCAAACCAAAATTGAGCAGAGCGGCAACATAATTTCTCCCTTTTCCCGGTTGGGAGATAACATTAGTTAAATCAGGTCCCAGGTATCCACCCAGACCAAAGATCTGATGACAAGAACTGCAGTTAAGCTCCTGATACAATAATTTTCCCTTATATGCCTCAGCATTCATTGACTCCATACCGGATCTATGCTCAGTTCCATAGGTATAAACCCATAAAGAAAATATGAGATAACTCAAGAAAAGGAATGCAGCAAAATGGATTCTCTTAAGCACACGGACAAAATAAATTACAAATCGGCTTTATCGTATATAATACACTTCTTCATTCTGGGAAAGAGAATATTGTTCTCTAAATGCACATGTTTGTGCAGATCTTCTTCAAATTCCCTGAGTTCCTCAAAACTTAACTTGTAGGTCATGCACGCAGTGGCTGGTGGAGAGTATTTGTTGCTAAATACTCTAATCTCCGCCAACAACTCTCCAACTGTTTCATGCTCCATTTCCATGACCTGAATTGGTGCCATAAGCTGACTTGAATGTGAAACATCGCCACCCGTATCGATTATATTCTGCATTTCCAGAATTGCCGGGAACAGAATTTTCTCTTCCTTTTGCATATGGGAAGACATTTCTTCACTAACAAGGGTGAAATTAGATAAAATATTGAGCAATTCAGAATGTCTCCCACCATGTTTGGAAGCAATTTTATGAAGATGCCCAAGAATGAGCGGCATAGACTGCTGTACGTACCTATGATGTGTGTTGATAATATAATCAACTAACTGTTGAGTTGGCATAGATTCAAAATCAACAATTTCTGCATTGGCACTGTAATTT
>CAYHFJ010000084.1:0-13273 GCA_964355885.1 uncultured Flavobacteriales bacterium | reverse complement strand
GTATTTTTCTTTCTCCATACCAAATTCAAAGGAACGATGATTGACAAGCATTCCAATCTCTTCAAAGCTACCCTCGTCAACTAAAAAATGGATGCGTTCCCGGGCAGTGAGCTTCCCCTTTTTATGCTGTGACTCAATGCGTTTCTTTCCTCCACCCAGTCTGGCTTCATCGTTTTTCTGCTCTAGTTCCTTCAATTTATTCTTCATGGAATGATTTCTTTGGTGCTAAAGTACGATTTTATGTCCCGATGAAAAGGATAGAAAATTAGTTTTATCCCTCTTTCAGGAAATAGGTAGTATAAACCCCATTGCTTAATTTCGCTGGATGAAAGAAATCGTCGTCAGTGGAATACGAAGCACGGGAAACCTGCATCTGGGAAATTATTTCGGAGCCATGAAAAATTTTATCCGTATGCAGGAGGAGTATAATTGCTATTTTTTCATTGCCGATTATCATTCACTCACGACTCATCCATCTCCTGCTGATTTTCATCAAAATGTAAAGAGTGTTCTGGTGGAATATCTTGCCTGTGGACTCGATCCGGAAAAATCCACCCTTTATATTCAAAGTGATCTTCCTGAAATAGCGGAATTATATCTGCTGTTAAATATGAATGCCTATGTAGGCGAACTGGAACGGTGCACTTCATTTAAAGAAAAGATCCGCAAACAACCCGATAATATTAATGCGGGATTACTCACCTATCCTACACTGATGGCGGCGGACATTTTGATACACCGGGCTGTGAAAGTGCCTGTAGGAAAAGATCAGGAACAGCATCTGGAAATGGCACGAACATTTGGAAACCGCTTTAACCGAATGTACGAAATTGAACTTTTTCCGGAACCGTATGCTTTTAATTTTGGAACACAACTGGTTAAAATTCCGGGATTGGATGGCTCAGGAAAGATGGGCAAAAGTGAAGGAGAAGGAAATGCGATCTTTCTTGCCGATACGCCTGATCAAATCAGAAAAAAAGTAATGCGTGCGGTTACAGATGGAGGTCCGACCAGTATCAATCAGGAAAAGCCGGAATCTATCCGAAATATTTTCACTCTCCTGGAAGCGGTTTCATCCCCCGATACAATTTCATTTTTCGAGGAGCAATACAATAACATGAAAATCCGCTATGGTGATATGAAAAAGCAACTGGCTGAAGACATGATTGTATTTACACAACCTTTTCGTGAAAAAATTAATGAGCTCTCTAAAGATGATAAAACGGTACACCGTGTTGCAAGACAAGGTGCGGAAAAAGCAAGGGAAAGTGCTTCAAAGACACTTGCTGAGGCCAGAAAAGCGATTGGGATTCGTCAATTTTAAAAAAAAATATAATTTTATGTAATTGATTTTCATTTATTTAACCATTTTATTAATTTATATGTTGTAACATTTAATGTTTTAACATATATTTGCATTCATATTCAATTATTATCTAAAACCGTACTCACATGAAAAAGATTATTGCATTTCTCACAGGCGCTTTATTGGTGGTCAGCGCGACAGCCCAAAATTGGAAAATTGATGAGGCACACACAAAGATCCATTTCAGTACCAAATATCTCGTTATAACAGATGTAAATGGTGAGTTTAAAAAATTTAGTGGAACCTTTAACTCTGAAAAGGCAGATTGGACTGATCTGACAGCGGATGTATCAGTTGAAGTTGGAAGTATCAGCACTGATAATGAAATGCGGGATAAACACTTGATGTCTGATGATTTCTTTAATGCGGAAAAATTTCCTGCCATTAAATTTAAAAGCAAGAGCATCAAGAATCTTGGGAATAAAAAATATGTGTTAACGGGAGATCTTACAATCCGTGACGTTACGAAGTCCGTTGAAGTGCCCTTAGTTTATGGCGGAACTGTCGTAGATCCATGGGGAAATACAAAGGCAGGTTTTAAAGCGAGTGGAAAAATTGACCGTAAGGAATTTGGTTTAAAATATAAGGATGCAGCGGCAACAGGTGAAGCAGTCGTTGGTGATATGGTAGAATTCACTATTGATGCCGTACTTATAAAACAGTGATTGTTGTGAGTGTGTGTGAAAACCGGCATCACGCATAGCGAGATGTCGGTTTTTTTGTCCACAAAAGAAAGTAAATATACTTGACAGTTAATTCTTATCTTCAATATTAAAGAATATAAATATCATGAATACCGTCTTACACCCTTCAAAAGATCGGGGTCATGCCAATCATGGATGGCTCGATGCGCATCACAGTTTCAGTTTTGCCAACTGGTATGACCCAGCAAAAGTTCAGTTTGGAATGTTACGTGTGCTCAACGACGATGTTGTGGCCGCAGGTGAAGGTTTTGGTATGCATCCGCATAACGACATGGAGATTATTACCATTATCCTCAGTGGATCACTCGAACACAAGGATAATATGGGCAACGGATCAGTGATCCGACCCGGAGATATACAGGTGATGAGTGCGGGAACAGGCGTCTATCATTCTGAATTCAACCCTTCTGTGAATGAAGCAACCTCTTTATTCCAATTATGGGTATTTCCTAAGGAGAAAGGGATAAAACCCCGTTACGATCAAAGAACTTTTGATCCTGCAGAAAGACAAAACAAGATACAAACGGTTGCTTCGGGTTTTGCTAAGGAAAAAGAACTCTATATTCATCAGGATGCAGTGATCTCATTGGGCAATGCAGAGAAGGGGAAGTCACTTGATTATTTACCCGCTAAAGAAGGCAATGGCGTATATGTAATGGTGATTTCCGGACAGGTAGAGATTAATGGACAAACTTTGAATCAACGGGATGCAATCGGCGTCTCGGAATTAAAAAAAATCAGCATTAATGCTCAGGATGTTTCAGAACTTCTTATCATTGATGTGCCGATGAAATGAATATGTGGCTTCAGAAACTTAGGAGGTATCCCATGAAACTGGAAGATGAAATAGTACAGCGTAAATTTCTGAATGAATCGCACAAACTTGGTGTCAATATCATTTATACATTCAATTGGATCAATGCTTTTCAAACCAAACTTCTGAAGCAATATGATCTGACGCCACAGCAATATAATGTGCTGAGAATTTTACGCGGGCAACACCCTAACATTGCCAATATTAAGCTGGTGCGTGAAAGAATGCTGGACAAAATGAGCGATGCTTCCCGCATCGTAGAAAAGTTACGGGCCAAAGGACTACTTGAACGTCAGATTTCAGAATTGGACAGGCGATCCTGCGAAGTGACCATCACGGATAAGGGCCTGCAACTTCTGGCATTGATTGACAAGAAGGATGTGTCATTTGTTGGGCTCTTCAAGCATTTGACAGTGGAGCAAAAGAAACAATTAAACGACCTGCTCGATAATCTGAGAGGTTGATTCACTCTTCATATTAGAAGCTATTAAGGATTTTTGCCTTTCTTATGCTCTTCATTCACACAGATTTACAGACTCCCGTTTTTAGCATTTAACAATAAGATTACCATATCTTTTCAAATATTTTTTTTCGCTATCCTTTTTTAAATTAATTTAGTCCGCTACTCCTGAACCTTGTCAGCCATCAACGAACATATCTGTGAATTACTTTTTGAACACGACTGCGTAATCGTTCCTTCACTTGGGGGCTTTCTGGCGTCAAATGTTCAGGCAAAAAGAAATCCGGATCAACATACAATCCTTCCTCCCCGTCGCAAGATTGCTTTCAATATATATCTACGACAAAACGACGGCTTGCTGGCCAATCATCTTGTCGAGTACGAACACGTTTCTTATCCTGAAGCGATCAGGCGTATTGAAGAATATGTGCAAGACTGCTTCGATAAACTGGATAAGCACCGAAAGGTAATTGTGGAAAGAGTGGGTACTATATACTACGATAAAGAAAAACATTTGCTTTTCGAACCTTTCCGTCAGACACAATTCAGGAAAGATGCATTCGGACTGGGGACTATACAGTTCCTTCCTGTTGAAAGAGAAAAAGCCGGAAACCGGATAGAGCAACAACGTAAGGAGTTGATGAAGCCACGGGCATCTGTCAGAACCGAACGTAAATTTATCAGCGTAAAAAAAGTAAACTATAAAATACTTGGAGTCATTGCCATTGCAGGTACACTCTTATGGTTCTCCTTTAATTTATTTTTACTGCAACCGGGAGGCGGAGATCTTGGATCTTTGAATCCCTTCACCCAAGACACAAATATTCCGGAAAGCACTACCGCTGTTCCTTCAAAAGTACTCAGCCCTGAAACTCAATCGGCAGAAACTGTCTTCGTTGCCAGCACAGAACCGGTGAAGAGTACGACAGAAATTGAAACAACTGAAATATCGGAACCGCCGGCGCTTGCATTGGTTGAGACAAAAAAAGATGTAAAGCCTCAGGAAATCATACATACACAAGGAAGTTTTCATGTAGTAGCCGGTGCTTTTAAAATTGCTGATAATGCAGATGCTTTTGTAAAGCAGCTACAGAATCAGGGTTTTTCAAATTCACACATTATTCGTAAAGGTGTGCTAAATTATGTGAGTTATAGTTCATTTAGTGACAGATCCGATGCCGTTGCGATGTTAGACAGCTTACACAAACAAAACGCTGAAGGCTGGATTTGGCACAATTAAGGCTTTGATTAAGGACTCCCGCACAGCATTTCTTCTTATTTTTGCACCGGAACAATTATTCCTTCCGGTATTCTTATGAGTTCACTCCGTCAGGGTTTATATCAAAAATTACTTCAAAAGCTTTCTCCGCAACAGATTCAGTTGATGAAATTGTTGCAGATTCCTGTTGCCAATCTTGAGCAGAGAATAAAGGAAGAATTGCAGGAAAATCCCGCTCTTGAAGAAGGCAATGAAGAAATTGAAGAATACGATACCCGTGACGAAGATGAAATTTCTTCTACAGAAGATGATGAGGAGATTGGTGAGCGTGAAGAAGACCTAAGTATTGACGAATATTTAACGGATGATGATATACCTGACTATAAGCTGAGTGCTAACAATAGTTCGGCAGACGATGAGAGAAAAGAAATTCCTCTGGTAGTACAAAGTAATTTTCAGGATCTGATATTGTCTCAGATTTATCAGTTGGATCTTGACGACAGACAATTTCATATTGCAGAACAAATTATCGGAAGCATGGATGATGACGGATATTTGCGTCGTGATCTGAAAGCGGTTGTAGATGATCTTGCATTCTCCCAAAACCTTAACACCAATCAGGAGGAACTGGAAAAGATTCTGGAAGGAATACAATCATTTGATCCTCCCGGTATCGGTGCCCGCACTTTACAGGAGTGTTTACTCCTTCAACTAAAAAGAAAAGGCGACAAACGTCCTTCAATTCCCATGGCTGTCCGGATATTGACTGATCGCTTTGATGAATTTTCCAAAAAACATTATGAAAAGATCGCAAGGGATCTTGGGCTTTCAGAAGAGGATCTGAAGCTTGCCATTGCTGAAATTCTAAAGCTGAATCCAAGACCGGGTAATACAAGCAGTCAGGGAGCCAGATCCATCCAACACATCATTCCGGATTTTATTATTACAAATATGGATGGAACACTGGAACTCACACTCAACTCACGTAATGCGCCTGAACTACGCATCAGTCGTGATTACAAAGAGATGCTCGACCATTACAGCAAGGATAAAAAGAATGTGAAGGCCAACAAAGATGCTATTCAGTTTGTGAAGTCAAAGCTCGATTCTGCCAAGTGGTTCATTGATGCCATGAAGCAGCGGCAACATACTTTGTTTGAGACCATGCGCACCATTATGGATTATCAGGCTGAATATTTTATGGAAGGAGATCAGCGAAAACTGAAGAAGATGGTACTCAGAGACATCGCCGAAAAAATAGGAATGGATATTTCTACAGTTTCCCGTGTTGCCAACAGCAAGTATGTGCAAACTCCATTCGGTACATTTCTGCTGAAAAGTTTTTTCTCTGAAGGATTACAAACAGATAGTGGAGAGGAAGTTTCGAGTAAAGAAGTTAAGCAAATTCTGACGGATACTATATCCATTGAAGATAAACGAAAACCTTTAACTGACGATGCATTAACTGCAATTTTGAATGAAAAAGGATATAACATAGCAAGACGGACTGTGGCGAAATACAGAGAGATGCTCGACATTCCAGTGGCCCGTTTACGAAAGGAGCTATGAACCGTAAGCTGGCCAGGATACTTTCTGTAATCTTGCATCCTGTGCTAATGCCAACCTATGCACTCTATTTTTTGCTGAACCATAGTACCTATTTCGAAACCACCACATCGTTCTTCGAAAAATCTGCACTATATTCTATTGTTTTATTGAACACTTTACTCCTTCCGGTTCTGATTTCATACATTCTCATCCGGAGAGGTTGGATCCATTCATTTGAAATGGCAAAAAGGGAAGAAAGAGTGGTTCCCTATATCAGTAATGCGATCTTATTGGTAGTAGCCTATTACATGATGCGCAATCTCATGCTTCCAAAAATTTTCTACCTGATGATACTCGGTGCGGCCGGATCTGTGGTGATAGCTGTTATCATCAATCTGAAATGGAAAATCAGCATACACATGATCGGGATTGGAGCAATTGTCGGGACATTTTTTGGTTTATCCACATTCATTCTGGTTGATCTCCGCTTTCCAATATTGATTGCTGTATTAATTGCCGGCTTACTTGGGTCTGCCAGACTCACACTGGGCGCACATAGTTCCATGCAGATCTATGCAGGATTTTTTGTAGGATTCTTTTGTGAATATCTGATCCTGAGTATATGAATCATTGGTATTTGAACGAAAAAAAATACTCTTACCGAAATCTGTCGCAGAATACCTAACCGATTAAATAGTCAGGTATAACCCAAAAGAATAAGGTACCAGCTTCGGACCTTTTTTCTCTCTGAAAATTTCTACCAGAGAATAATATCCGCCGATCGCGAAATTGCCATAACCTATCCTCACGACCGGTCCGTATTGATATTTAGTAAGACCTGCTATACCGGAGGATTTAAAAGTACGATCATCTACTTTTTGCTTTGAATGACTTTGCAACAAAATTCCTCCCTTAATTCCTGTACTAAACTTAAATCTGTTTTGTTTTTTATTCAGTTTGCTGTGTAAGCGGAACTCAAGCTGAGCATCAAGAAAATTCAGAGAAACTTTATTTAATTGATAGTCTATTGTATTGGCGATTAAAGCAAATTCCATACTTGAAGTACTACTGTTGTCGACCAACACAGCATCAGTGTGTACATTTTGAGAACTGAAACCCAGTCCGAATCCAACACCGATAGTGCCCGAAGCCGATGTTCTTTCTCCCATCAACAATACCCCAAAGTCTCTGGATTGAAGTGTTTTCACTTCAACATAAGAAGGAACAGAAAGCCAGTTAGTCATCCCAATAGAGACAATCAGATTATCCTCCATGGAGGCTACTTTTTTTAAAGAAGGGGGTACAGGAGTTGGTGTATTAACCGGCTGCGGCTGTTCTGGAGTTTGAGCTATGGCGAACTTCCCCATACAAAGAAGAAACAGTGCAAAAAAAATCTTATTTGTTTTCATAGTAGCTCTTTTTAAAAAACAACACAAGCCATTGAATTGATCCTGCCTGATTGTTTTATTCGTGGCAGCATTAGCGATAAATTAAAAGAAAAAAAGTGGGCCCTGTTGGAATCGAACCAACCACCCACAGATTATGAGTCTGTTGCTCTAACCGAATGAGCTAAGGGCCCTGTACTGATGTCTTTTACGTACCCAAATCAACATGAAATGAGATCTTAGTACTAAAATGCCAGCGAAGTTATATTTTTACAGTCAAATTTGAAAACATGAATGAGATCAGAAATATAATTTTTGACTTGGGTGGAGTACTTTTTGATATTAATTATCAGAATATCATTGATGCTTTTAAACAGCTCGGGCTTGTTCAGTTCGATGCTATGTACACGCAACTCAAACAAGATCACCTCTTTGACCAACTGGAAACCGGATCAATCACGGTTGCTGATTTCAGAAAAAGGATATGTTCTATCTCAAATCAGGATCTTAAAGATGAGGAGATAGATAAAGCATGGAATTCAGTATTAATTGGTTTCCCGCGCAGGAATGTTGACTTACTCCATAGTTTGAGGGGTCAATATCGTCTTTTTCTACTCAGCAACACGAATGAGATACATGAATTGGCATTCATGGCAATGCTCGAAAAACAATATGAGATACCCCTTCTTCAGAATCTATTCGAAAAGGTATACCTATCCCATCGTGTCCACCTTCGGAAGCCCGATCCCGAAATTTTTCTCATGGTTATCGGTGAAAACAATCTGATCCCGGAACAAACACTTTTCATCGATGATTCACCTCAACATGTAGAAGGTGCGTTGAGAGTTGGACTCCGGGCAAAATGGCTAAAGAATGGAGAATGGGTCGGTGACCTGATGAAAGAATTTAGTGAATAATTTTTCGGTAAAAATTCTGACTGATGAATCAAAGAAATCAGATAATTTCCTGGCAGAGTTCCACCAATACTCCCATGGTACTTTTCGGATGCAGGAAGCAAACTAACTTATTATCCGCGCCTCTTTTAGGTTCATCGGAAAGAAGCTGGAAGCCGGAAGCTGACAATTGTTTCATCATAACATGAATATTATCGACTTCAAATGCCACATGATGAATACCCTCTCCCCTTTTCTCAATAAATTTTCCGATTGGTCCGGAAGGATCTGTGCTTTCAAGCAGTTCTACTTTTGATTCTCCAATTTTAAAAAAGGAAGTCTTCACCATTTCTGATTCAACGGACTCAGATTTATAGGGATCGCTTCCCAACAAAAGAGAAAACAATTTATTCGCCTGTTCACAATCTTTGACGGCTATTCCAAGGTGTTCAATACGGAGTATCATGTTAACTCTTTTATTTACAATGATAATGAATTTTTAAAACAGGTTTAGGGTTCCTTAATGGCATTTGGTATTGTTACATAAAAAGTGGTTCCCTTCCCGATTTCACTTTCAAAACGAATCTTTCCGCTCATTTTTTCCAATGCATTTTTTACAATGAATAAACCCAAACCGGAACCACTTGATTCCTGATGACCGCGATAAAACATTTCGAAAACCCTGCCCTTAATGTTTTCAGGAATTCCTTTACCATTGTCTGCAATCTCCGCATTAATACCCTGATCGAAAGTTTCAATTTTTATCCTTATCCAAGGACTGTCATGATTACAGTAATTTATTGCGTTGTGGATCAGATTTTGAAAAATTGAAAGCACAAGCACTTTATCAGCAGCGATCTCAGTACTCCTGTCAATTTTTAATTCGAAGTTAATCCGGTTAAAATCCGGTACATGCTTAAGAGAACCCAATATTTCATCTATCAGCTCCTTCATATTTATAATGCTGATCTTAGTACTTCCTTTACGGGTACGCGCAAGGTCGATGAGATCGAGTAAAGTACGATCAAGCCGCTTAATACTGGTTTCGATCATGGTAAAATAGCCTTCGAGTTCATGGTCGTGCCTTTCCAAACGGGCGAGATTAACTATACCCATCACACTGGCGAGAGGTCCTTTGAGATCGTGGGAAGCTTTATAAAAAAAGGTATCCAGTTCATGATTCGTTTCAATCAACTCTCTTTCTGTTCTTTTTCTTTCTGTGATATCCGTCTGAACTCCCCAGGTTCTCAACAAGAAGCCATCTTCGACTACTCCAATATTATTATTGAGCATGTACCTGATATTCCCATCCCGATCTAGCTCTTTTGATTCGGCGCTACTGATACGGTATTCATTCCTGATAAACATTGACATCAAATCACGTGTTCTTGCTTCGTCGAAATTATTCTCGACATGATAAAACTCCCTGATCCTTTTACCTACAAGCGAGTTAGTTGATGTATAGCCATACATCTTTGCCATAAACCCGTTACATTCGGTAATCACACCTGTATCGAGTAAAAGTTCCACCTGTTCTTCGAGTGGCAAATCCAGAGGTATAGGTTTTTTATATTCGGCTCTCCATATTCCAACGGCACTTTGTTCAATAAAAGTTCTATACCCTTCCTCCTTTTGCTTCAGCAGGTTTTGTGCACGCTTTAGATTTGTTATATCCGAAAACACAAGCATTGAACCTGTACGGGAATCTTCATTTCCTTGATAAGGTGATCCCTTCATCTGAACCCAAACCGATTGTTTATTCTTCTGAATAAATTCACAATCCAGCCGGATAGTGGGATTCACTTTTATATTCCTGAAAAAAATTTCGATCACTGCTTGTCCTTCTCCCGGTGCTGCCAGATCAAAGAGGGATCGACCAATAAGGTCTTCTCTTTTAAATCCGGTGATCTCACAAAAACGATCGTTCAGGAATCCCAGTTGATACTCTTCGTTGACATAAATCAAGCCGTCATTCATGTTTTCAACCAGGTCTATATACCGCTTTTCCTGACTCTGGATCACCGCCTGGTACTCTTCTTTTTGTTGGAGAATTTTATTGGAAAGCAAGGCTCCTGCATAAAGTGTCACCAACGCAATCGTATGTTCAGATTTCCATTCCCCCTGAGTCAGCATCAGGATCAATAAAATTGTAGTAAGGGTAAAAATGAATATCAGACTTTTATAAAATCTATCAAATATCAACGAAAATGTAAATATTGAAATAGACAAGGGCAGGAGAAAATCGATTTCAAAGTGTCGAAGCAAGGTCACATATACCGCCCAAAAGTGAATCAGAAATACCGATGCATAGGTGATATTGGTAAAATGATCCTTATAATTTATACTGTAGAAGGATAAAAAATAATTGGATATAAGAATAATGGATACCACCAGGCCGGTTAACAGTATATAGCCATCGTGGTATGCATACTCGAACAGAAAGCCCATCGCAGTGACAACGATGGATGCCAATATGTTCAGTGAGCGTAAATTTCTAAGCTCTTTTAATTTAAATTTTTCCTTGAAAGCCGTGAGCATGATCTGTTGTTCCGAAAAGTAATTAAAAATTCAGGACTTGTGGGTGAAGGGTATTTAATCATTGATTCAAACATCTGAAATGAAGATCGAGGCATCATGATTTCTAAAAAAGGAGTGCAATCGTTGCCGAATTTTCCGAAAAGCATATCGAAAAACCGGAAATTGTTTAAAGCTGAACAGTAAAATCGCCTTTCAACTACTTTCGGTCGGACAACGTTATTAACAATTTTGATTTTTGGCTGCCACTCATTCAATCACATTTTTTATCATCACAATGTTGAATTAGAAAAAAACAAATCATTGAAACGCCTTTATTCATGCCTGTTTGCAACGAATATTTTTTTTCTATTATATTTTTTTTTTGTCATTCGATGATGATTTTTCCGGCTTTCGAAATCAACAAACCATTGTTAAGAAAATATTTGTACAAATCGGTGTAACCTTTTTTTATTTATTAAGTTTGACTAGTCATAACATTCAAAAACTAAAAACAATGGCAAAAGCAAAAAAAGCTGCTAAGAAAGCAACTAAAAAGAAAGCTACTAAGAAAAAAGCTACTAAGAAAAAAGCAGCTAAGAAGAAGAAGTAATCTTCAAGCTTCCCGCTTTCAAACGCGGTTCGCAAAAAGTCCCCCGGTTTTCAATCGGGGGACTTTTGCTTTTCAGCTTGCCATTAATTTCTTCAATTCGGAATTTTATCAGTTAAAATCTTCGATTTTGTTTCATAATTGCAATTATTTTATACTTCTGTTCCTTCTTTTTACATTCACTCATGCAACATTGGTCCATCAAAAAGATTTTACTTGATCTAAAGTACACCTGGAAGATTTCCAGAAACTCAAGCGATCAGAAAACAAATCTGATTGTTACTTTAAAAGAAGGATCATTCATCGGTCAGGGAGAAGCTGCTCCGAATATCAGGTATCAGGAGAGTCCTGATCTGCTGCAGCAACAATTCGATTTGTTTCAAAGTAAGGCCCCGGAGCAATTTTCTTCTGCCGACGCATTAAATGAATTTCTGGATAATGAGAAACCCGCCAATGCACTTCGCTTCGCCATTGAATCAGCCTGGCACCATCTGGAAGCCTGTAAAAAGAAAATATCCGTTCCCAAACAATTAAATCTTCCTGATCCGGGTGTGATCCATACCGCTTATACCATTCCGATCATGGATCCGGGACTTCTGCGCAATTTTTATTCAGAGAATAAGCTCGAACGATTTCGTTACCTGAAAGTAAAAATAAACACTGAAGAAGGCTTAGAAGTACTTCGCCATCTTTCTTCATTTACATCACAGGCAATTCTCCTTGATCCGAACGAAGCATTCACAGATGTGGAAGAATGTATTCACTTCCTGGAAAAAATTAAAAAGTTAAAAATTGAAATGGTGGAACAACCAATGCCTGCAGGGTTTGATGAAGAGTACCGATACCTGAAAAAACATTCCGCCTTTTCATTGTTTGCCGACGAATCCATTCTGCACGAAGCCGATTTCGGATATCTTAAAAGCATGTTCCATGGAGTCAATGTGAAATTGATGAAAGCGGGCGGTTACCTTAATGCAATCAAACTACTCAAACAGGCTCGTGAGCAAGAAATGAAAACCATGATAGGCTGCATGGTAGAAACGAGTCTGGGAATCTCTTCTGGGATCCACCTATGCTCTCTTGCCGATTATGCAGACCTTGATAGCTTCATCCTGATAAAAGACGAGCCCTTCCATTTGATCGAAGAAAATGAAGGAAAAATTCGTGTGATCTAGATTTCTAACAGGTTTTATTAGAAATCAATTTTAAGAAGGCATAACCCTAATATTTAATTCTTTCAATTGCTCCTCCGATATTGTGGAAGGAGTATTAATCATTACATCTCTCCCCGCATTATTCTTTGGAAAAGCGATATAATCACGGATTGAATCCGATCCACCGAAAAGCGAGCATAACCTGTCAAATCCGAATGCAACACCTCCATGCGGTGGTGCTCCGAATTCAAATGCATTCATTAAAAATCCAAACTGAGCCTGTGCGTCCTCTTTGCTGAAACCAAGAGTCTCAAACATTTTTTGCTGTAGTTCTTTGTTGTGAATACGGATAGATCCTCCACCTACTTCCACGCCGTTTATTACCATGTCGTATGCATTAGCCCTGATTTTTCCGGGATCAGTAGCCAGCAACTCCATATCCTCCGGTTTTGGAGAAGTAAAAGGATGGTGCATCGCATGCCATCGTTTACTCTCATCGTTCCATTCAAGCAGTGGAAAATCAAGAACCCAGAGAGCCTTGAAAAGATTCTACGTGTCGGACGTGCTGGTGTCGGTGTCCACCGAGAGCATGTTGAACGACACGTG
>CAYHFJ010000083.1:0-13299 GCA_964355885.1 uncultured Flavobacteriales bacterium | reverse complement strand
TTTACCATCATCAATTAAAACCAAATCACCGATTTTTACATCCTGAGGGAATTGTTGATAGTTCATGTATAGTCTATCAGCAGTACCAATACACTCATGTGTGGTAAAGGTGATTTCATTCCCTGCTTTCAATTCAATTTGCTGTTGCACAAGATCACCAATTCTTAATTTAGGACCCTGTAAATCCACCAAAATTGCCGCATGAAAGTCAACATCGTTACTTATTTTACGGATGGCTTTGATGATATTTTTATGTTCTTCATACGTTCCATGTGAGAGATTAATTCGGCACACGTCAACACCACTATGAATTAACTTCTTCAGCATTTCCGGTGATGAAGAAGCGGGGCCGATGGTGGCTACTATTTTTGTTTTATTAGTGAGAAGCATCTTTTTTTACTTATTGGAAGATTGAAATTTTTATTTACTAATTTTCAAAAAAGTTATCCACTAGAAAATAAGGTTGTCTCTAGATTTTAAATTTAGTACATCAAACTTATATGCCCCCAGAATGATTGAAATTTCTTTCAGCGCGGTGAGTATTTCATTCTCGTCAATACGTGTTCTGCCGGGTCGTATCATAAGAAAATAATCAATTTGTTTTTGTTCAGGGATCAGAAGGCCTTTGATACCTTTATTGGAAACCAGACAAAACTGATCTTCAGCGTCATTATCGTATCGGAAGAAGGCAAAGCCCTGTTCTTCCATTCTTTTGTTGTTAAAGATGTCAAAGTCCTCTCGGCGTGTCATCTTGACTCCCAATTTTAAATTAACTTCCCTACACAGGCGGTATTCTTTTAACTGACAAGAGATTCCAAACAAAAAGAAGTTGTATTTATCTTCTTCAATGAGCTTGAGAACAACCTTGGCCATGTTTCTTACTTATTGAGTCAAGGTGTAAAGGTATCATTTTGACCTTTGATTACAGAATTCTTCTCTCGACGGATTCGTCTTATAAGTTGAGAGCGGAGCTTACTAATATTGGTGGATGGAAGGTCGAAGTATATTGTGCCTTAACCCAAAGGCATCGGCTATAAGACATCGAATTGTTTGTTATACTGTATCCTCTCCTCCAAGGATGAGGTTTATGAAGGTAATAAAATTAAGAAGTGTTTAGATACCAAGAGTTGCACACGCTTTTTCAGCGGCGATTTGTTCGGCTCTTTTCTTTGAAAAATCTTCACCTCTGCTCATTTCAACACCATCGACTAAGACCCGGACACGCAGAAGTCTTTTTCCTCCGTTATCTACTTCTTCCAAAAATTCAAATTCCACTTTTTTTCTTTCGCGCTGTGACCAAATGATTAAACGACTTTTAAAATTGCTGTCCAGCTCCTCTATCTCATCAAGATGAATGTGATTTTTTACAAATCGTTTCAGGATCATATTTTTTGTAACATCATATCCCTTGTCCAGATATACAGCTCCGATTAAAGCTTCAAATGCATCACCGTAAGCCGATCTTGTTTTAGCGCCGGGGTCAATAAAACCACTCATCATTTGATCGATACCCAATTTTAAAGCCAGGCGATTGAGGTGTTCACGGTTCACGAGTCTGCTTCGCATCTCAGTAAGAAATCCTTCTTCTTTGTAAGGGTATTTTTTAAAAAGCATTTCCGCGATGACTGTTCCTAAAATAGCATCACCTAAATATTCCAGTCTTTCATTGCTGAGTTTAATCCCACTGTCATGTTCTACAGCCGCTGAGCGATGACGAAAAGCCAATTTATAAACCGAAATATTTCCTGGAGTAAATCCCAATAAATTCCGAAGTGTCGAGATAAAAATTTTATCCTTCGAAAAGAGTGACCTGATGTGATCAAATAAATTCAAGTACAATGATTTTTGTGTTCAGGATAAAATAATCCCGGAGTCATCAGGAATATTTACGGAAAATCACCGATGCATTATGTCCGCCAAATCCGAAAGTATTGCTGAGTGCCGCTCTTATAGTTCGTTTTTGAGCTTTGTGGAAGGTAAGATTGAGCCTGGTGTCAAAAGCAGGGTCATCCGTAAAATGGTTAATAGTTGGCGGAACAATATCGTTCATAACCGATAATACAGTGGCAATTGCTTCAATAGCTCCTGCGGCCCCGAGCAAATGCCCGGTCATTGATTTTGTAGAGCTGATATTCATGCGATAGGCATCTTCTCCAAAAACTGTTTGAATTGCTTTAATTTCCTGCGGGTCTCCAATTGGAGTAGAAGTTCCATGCACGTTAATGTAGTCCAGGTCTGAAGGTTTCATTCCGGCATCTTCCAATGCAGCATTCATAACATTAGCGGCACCAAGTCCTCCAGGATGCGGCGCAGTCATGTGATATGCATCGGCAGACATTCCCCCGCCAACAATTTCGGCATATATGTGTGCGCCACGGGCTTTTGCATGTTCCAGTTCTTCAAGAATAAGACAACCGGCACCTTCTCCCATTACAAACCCATCTCTGTCAAGATCAAAAGGCCTTGAAGCGGTTTTGGGATCATCATTCCGTTGCGAGAGTGCTTGCAATGCATTGAATCCGCCTACACATGTTTCGTGTATTGTAGATTCAGAGCCACCGGAAACGATGATGTTTGCTTTTCCAAGACGTATGTAGGTGAAAGCATCAATCAATGCATTTGTGGAAGAGGCGCAAGCCGAAACAGTTGTGAAATTTGGTCCGCGAAAACCGTATTTGATGGAAATATGCCCGGAGGCTATATCTGCAATCATCTTCGGAATAAAAAAGGGATTGAAACGTGGTGTACCATCTCCTTTTGCGTAGTTGATCACCTCATCCTGAAAAGTTTTTAATCCGCCGATTCCTGAACCCCAGATAACTCCAACCCTGTCATGGTTTACGGTTTCAAGATTTATTTTTGAGTCGATAATAGCCTGTTCGGCTACAACCAGTGCATATTGAGAAAAACCGTCAAGCTTTCTTCCTTCTTTTCGTTCAAAAAAATCGTTCGGATCAAAACCTTTTATCTCACAGGCAAAGCGGGTTTTAAATTTTGAGGCGTCAAACTTTGTAATTGGACCTGCGCCACTTATTCCATTAACAAGCCCATTCCAATATGACTCCACATTGTTTCCCAGCGGCGTTAGCGCACCTAGTCCCGTCACTACGACTCGTTTCAGTTGCATCCCTTGTGAATTTATAATGGATTCAAACCGGTCAGGACCGGGATTCCGTTAAAAGAAACATGATCCGTCTCCCTGCTTAACAGGGTTATACGGATCATGCAGAAAAAATTATTTGGTGTTCTTCTCGATATATTCGATGGCTTGTCCTACCGTAGAAATTTTCTCGGCCTGATCATCCGGAATTGCGATGTTGAACTCTTTTTCAAATTCCATGATAAGTTCAACCGTATCAAGTGAATCTGCGCCCAGATCATTTGTAAAACTGGCTTCAGTATTTACTTCTTTCTCATCCACACCAAGTTTGTCGATGATGATGGCTTTTACTTTTGCGGCAATGTCTGACATGTTATTCCTTTTTAGATTTTATTTTTAAAATAATGTGGTGCAAAGTAAAATTTATTCACCTTAAAATCAAAATAAGAGTCAGGGAATGTATCTAAATATCATAATATATCTTATTGATAGGCAAATACTTGACAATAAACCCTGATACATCCTTGAATTTATACCGGGAACGGGGCTAAATTACCTCTGAAAAGATTAGTAGGGTCAGGGTAATATGGCGGAAATGTACAATAATTTCGAATGATTCCCGCCGGACTAAAGACTTCATTTTATACAATTCCTGAGTTGGTCAATTTAAGTAAGCTTAAAAACACGAAATGCTCAAGGCAGGAACATGTGAATCAGATAGAATATTCCGGCTGCCAGTAAGGCTGAGACAGGAATGGTTAATATCCACGCCCAGATCAGTTCAAGGGTAACTCCCCAACGGACAGCACTTACTCTTTTTACAACTCCAACCCCGATAATTGATCCTGTAATTGTATGAGTGGTGCTTACCGGAATTTTAAAATGCTGAGTGCCGAATAATGTAATTGCACCGGCCGTTTCAGCACTAAAACCTTCAAACGGTGTGAGTTTGGTGATTTTCTGTCCCATCGTTTTTACAATTCTCCAGCCACCAAACATAGTTCCCAATGCGATTGCAGAGTAACAGGCCAGAGGGACCCACTCAGGTAATTCCTTTGTATCGCCTATCATCCCTTGAGCTATCATCGCCGCGGCGATAATTCCCATTACTTTTTGTGCGTCGTTGCCTCCATGACCAAGGCTATATGCCGCGGAAGAAAATAACTGAAGTCTTCTAAATACCTTATCCACTTTTGATGGATTAAATCTACGGCAAACATTCAGTGCTAAAATTGAAAAAATATAAGAGATGACCATTCCAATTACCGGTGCCAGAACAATAAAATATACCGTAGGCATCACTTTGTCTAATTGAATTGCATCCCAAGTTCCAGCATGTGCCACACCGGCACCGGCAAATCCACCGATTAGGGTGTGGGAAGAACTGGAAGGAATGCCCATCCTCCAGGTAAAGAGGTTCCAAATAATTGCAGCAATGACGCCAGAAAGAACCACGATCAGGGTGATATTTTCAGGGCGTACTGTTTTGGCAACTGTATCAGCGACCTTCAGTTCAAATAACCAGTAAGCCAGAAAGTTGAACATGGCTGCCCAGATAACAGCACTTAATGGGGAGAGTACTTTTGTCGAAACAACAGTGGCTATTGAATTGGCTGCATCATGAAAACCATTGATAAAATCGAATATCAGGGCGAGTATGATTACTACATATATCAATTCCATAATGGAAGGGGAGTATAATAAATTAAGAATTTTTTACGATGATCGATTCCAGAGAATTGGCTACATCCTCGCATTTATCCGTCGCGGTTTCCAGAGCGGAAAGTACCTCCTTGATTTTGATAATCTCAATGGCATTAGTCTCTTCTTCAAATAAGCGGGCAACAGCATTATCGAAAATATCATCCGCATGATTTTCTATACTGTTCACCCGAACCAGAGCAGCACGAATTTTCATCATGTTATTGGCATTCAGGTTGCGTAAAGCACCAATAGCTGTGTTCAATTCTTCAGCACAATTGGCAATCAGTTCAGCGAGCTTAACCATTGAAGGGTGAATGGTAGTCACCTTATATAATTCGATTCTTTTTGCTGAGCCATGGATGTAATCAATAATATCATCCAGTCCACCTGCCAGTTTTTGAATATCCTCCCGGTCAAAAGGGGTAATGAAAGTGCTTGCTACTTCATTGAAAATCTGATGGGTAATATCATCTCCCACATGCTCCAGTTTCTCAATCTGACGAATATATTCAATTCGCTTTTCCAGAGATGTGGTTACCATGGCTTCATACAATATTTTTGAAATTGCTACCAGGTTGCTGGAAGCTTGTTCAAAAAGAGGATAGAATTTCCGGTCTTTTGGGGAGAAGTACTGGAAAATTGAGTTTGCTGACATAGCTTTGTGTGAATAAATTGTTAACGACGAAAGTAACAAAAATATCAGGCATGGTATTTCTTGTTAAAAAAATCATATTTCAGGAATCTGTAGCTTTGCTCAAATCTATATGTCAATACGTATCGCCCTCTTCGCTTCCGGATCCGGTTCAAATGCCGAAAATATTATCAGATATTTTCAATCTTCTGAAGAAATTCAGATTTCTATGGTTTTAACCAATAATCCGTCTGCCGGTGTTATCGAGCGATCAGAAAGGTTTAACATTCCTTGCCTTATATTTAAAAGGGATGAATTTTATTCAGGCTCCCGGATTTCCGATCTGTTGTTGAGTGACAAAATTGATTTTGTGGTACTTGCCGGATTCCTATGGTTGATACCAGTTGAACTTATTAGACTTTTTAAAGGCCGGATTATAAATATTCACCCGGCACTTCTTCCGGCTTTTGGGGGAAAGGGTTTTTACGGAGAGAAAGTTCATCATGCCGTTATTTCATCGGGATCTTCGATTTCAGGAATCACAATTCATCATGTCAATGAAAAATTTGATGAAGGAAAAATTATTTTTCAGGCAGCATGTCATGTTAATAATGACGATGATGCCCCCTCACTGGCCGCTAAGATTCATAACTTGGAGCATAAATACTTTCCGGTAGTGTTGAAAAAAGTTATGAAGGCGTATTTGGAAAACAAGAAAAAATAAAATGAGTTCGGTATAAATGGCCTTAAAAATGGATAGTTTGGGATCCGTAAAAGAGTTTGTCGGTAGGATCATCGTTGCTTTATAAAATCTGTTTGAAAACAAAACTTCATCATCGAAGACATTCCTGGCTATTATTTATCCTGGGATTGATCAGTATCTTAAGCGTTGAACTTGTCCGGTATTTTGGAGAAGAGAGAATCCTGTCGAGGGTTGAAACTGCTCAGTCTATTCTCCTGAAACTGGATGTCCAATTGAAAGAAGGTGTTGAACAACTTGTCATGCTTCAGAATGAAGATGATGTTCATGAGTTTTTTGTTGAAGCTGACAAGGAGCAGAATGGGATCAGCTACTATCTTCTTGAAGACGAAAAATTGGTTCGATGGTCCGATAATGAACCGGTATTGGAGGATAGTATCGCTGTCCGAATTTCTAAAAGTGAGACTATTTTGCTGCCGAATGGTGAATTCATTGCCAGATCAGTAGTTGCAGGTAACAGAAAAGTAGTCGGACTCTTGTTGCTGAAACACGAATATGCATATGAAAACAGGTATTTAAAAAATGAATTCAATCCGGCTTTGCATCTGAGCCCCTGGCTTATTTCAACAGAAGTTTCTGAATTTTCTTTGTCCGGACCGGATAACAAAATTCTTTTTCAACTGAAAGAATCACCTGTTGAAGATTGTAAACCCTTTGCCAGCTCCTCGTTTTTGTATTTGCTTGGGATTATTTTTCTTTTAGGTGCCTTGCTAACAGGATGGCATAAATTACTGAAAGAAAATCCTAAGCAAGCAGTAATGCTTATAATCACAGTGCTTGTCATCCGGTTACTGATGATAATTTTTAAATTTCCAGGTGAATTATACACAACAGATTTGTTTAGCCCGCAGAATTACGCGTCCTCTTTTTTCTTTAATTCTCTTGGCGACTTGCTGCTTAACTCCTTACTAATAGCATGTTTTGCCACCTTATTTTATATGAATCGCGGATTGATGGATTTAAAAAAGACGGAAAAAAAAATCTTTCTCATTGGTGAAATAGCGGGGATTGTTCTGGCAGGATATTTCCTTCACAATCTTTTTACAGGACTTATCATGAACAGCCGCATTTCATTCGATATGTCCCGTCTTTCATCCTTAAGTGGATATACAATTCTTGCATTTGCCTGTATGGCCTTGTTAATGACCAGCCTGATCCTTTGTAGCGTAGCGGTTTTCAGGAAGTTTTCTGAAAAACATGTTCGTTTCGGCGGGATCATACTTTTTCTGGTGCTTAGTTCATTTTATACTGCCCTTGTTGTAAACACACAAAATCAAAAAAAAGAGCAGGAGACAAGAAAATTGTTTGCACAAAAAGTTGAGGCCCGTCAGGATCATGTTGCGGAATATCTCTTCAAGGATATTGAAACCAGAATCGTTTCCGATAGTGTTTTATTGAACTGGTATTCCGCGAAAGTTATTTCCAATGAACGCATTCAACTTTATTTGTCTTTGAATTATTTTGTCGGATACCTTGGAAAATTTGACCTTAATGTTTTTAGTTTTGATTCCGGAGGGCACTCTTTAGAGCCGGAAAAGATACAAGATTCGCTGGCGTATTTTATAAGACTATCAGAACAACGAGGTAAAACAACTTACAGTGATAATTTATTCTATATTAAGGACGAAAGTGGTCGCCTTACTTATCTAGCTATTTTACCTATTAATACAAAGGATCATGCAGGGCCGCATACTCTGGTGCTTTGGTTAACGGCAAAATTTTTCAAGTCAGATGAAGGTTTCCCAGAATTATTCATTGGTACGACGAGCACCGAAAAAAATGAACCGAATGAATATTCTGTCGCGACATATAAGCAAGGAGAATTAGTTTATGAATATGGTAACTATGCCTATTCATTCAGTTCACGTGAGTTGGAAAGTCAGGCCGCTGGTATGGAATACATTTGTCTGGGAAAATATAGTCACTTGTTATATCGAACAGCGGAAGGTAATCTCATAGTTGTCAGTCGTCATGAAGACGGACCATTAACCTTGCTTACTTTATTCTCATGGATTTTCGCGTTTTTTTCAATCTTCTTTGCACTTAACTATTTTTTATTTCGAAGACTTTTCGGTTTCCGTTTAAAAGTGCTAAATCTAACGCGAAGAATACAGGTTTCTGTTATTCTTTTAGTGGTTTCTTCTTTTGTCCTGATCGGGACAGGCACGCTCGTGTACATCTTTAAAAAGTATGAGACGGATCAACAAAGAAGTATTTCAGGGCAGGTAAACGGACTTTGGTTTTTGCTGGGGAGTAATATAAATTTTCAGACTCCTTTATCAATGGTTCCTCTTGAGGTACGTAAGGCAGAGCTCAACCGGATGGTCAGGGATCTTAATCTTGATTTTAATTTATATGATGAGCAAGGCCATCTGTACTATTCTTCGCAACCGAAAATTTTTGAGCAGAGGATTGTTTCTACAAGGATGAATCCGGAAGCACTGTATGAGATTCGGAAAAAAGGAAGAACACAGTATATTCTCCCTGAGAGTGCAGGTAAACTGAAATACATTGCCGCCTATTCGCCCTTTACAGACAGAGGTGGAGCTGTTACAGGATTTCTGAACTTGCCCTATTTTGAAAAACAGAATGAGTTAAACCGGGAGATCAGTGGATTTCTCTCAGCGCTTATCAATATATACATCCTGCTGTTTGCAATGGCAGTGCTGGTTACACTCTTTATATCTTCGCGCATTACAAAACCATTATTATTAATACAGGAAAAGCTCAGTGGATTGCGATTGGGAAAAAGGAATGAACCGATTCAATATAATCGCAAGGATGAAATCGGACAACTGGTTCAGGAGTATAACCGAATGCTCGATGAACTTACCATAAGCACAGATAAACTGGCCATGAGTGAGCGTGAAAGTGCATGGAGAGAAATGGCAAAGCAAGTCGCCCATGAAATTAAAAATCCACTCACGCCGATGAAACTCTCTGTGCAACATCTTCAACGTGCCTGGGCTGAGAACAGTACCAACAAAGAAGAGCTACTCGACAAGATGGCTAAAACCATCATTCAGCAAATTGATACACTTTCAAATATCGCTACCGAGTTTTCGAACTTTGCGAAAATGCCTGAGGCTAAAATTCAAAGGTTCGATATCAAAAGTGTTTTGGAATCTGCCGTTTCACTTTTCAGTGATACACCGAGAGTTAGTTTTACCTTTCAGGTTCCGGGTGAACAACTCTATGTAAAAGCTGATCCCGATCAATTGATGAGGGCTTTTTCAAACCTTCTGAAAAATGCCGTACAATCAATTCCTGATTCTGTGCAGGGCGAAGTTAAAGTTGAAATCGAACGCAAACAGGATGATTATTGTACAATCAAAATTACCGACAATGGAACCGGAATTCCTGATAATCAGAGGGATAAAATTTTCAGTCCCAACTTTACAACAAAATCAAGCGGAATGGGCCTTGGTTTGAGTATGGTGAAAAATATTGTTCAAATCGCTGGCGGAACTATATGGTTTACAGATGTATATGGTGGCGGTACCAGTTTCCTTATTCGCCTTCCTCTCGTTCCCTAATGCAAGTGCTTTTTGTACATTTGCATTAGTACTTCCCATTCTTCCCGGTTTTAGTATGATTTTATCACACTCTGTATACTTGTCATTTATACAGAAAACTTTAATAATGAGTATATAAAGTAGATCTTAAATATTTATTAGTTATTTATTTCATCAAAAATCATGTCACGCCCGATTCGCGTTTTAATTGCCAAGGTAGGTCTGGATGGTCACGACAGAGGCGCAAAAGTGATTGCTTCATTTTTGCGTGATGCAGGAATGGAAGTTATCTATACAGGTTTGAGACAAACGCCGGAAATGGTAGTCAATGCAGCCTTGCAGGAAGACGTGGATGTGATTGGTGTGAGTATTCTCTCCGGCGCGCACATGACCGTCTTTCCGAAATTGATTGGTCTGATGAAAGAGAAGGGGATGAATGATGTATTACTGACAGGAGGGGGAATCATTCCTGATGCGGATATGCAGAAACTGAATTCTGAAGGAGTCGGAAAATTATTTGCTCCTGGAACTAATACAGATGAGATTGTAAACTACGTCCGAACACAGGTAAAACAAAGAAGAGATTTCTAAGTCATAATATATAGATAAAGCTTATGTCTGATTATAAAAATATTCTTAGCACTAATCAGGATGGTATCTGTACCATCACTATAAATCGCCCCGATAAACTGAACGCCCTTAATTGGGCGACCATGGAGGAAATCGGGAAAGCGGTATCAGTGGCGGCAAATGATACAGGCATTGACGGAATTATTATCACCGGTGCAGGGTCTAAGGCGTTCGTTGCCGGGGCTGACATTGCAGAGTTCCTGACTTATACTGTAGATGAAGGAAGACAATTGAGTGCCAATGGACAAAAAGTTTTTAAGTCTATTGAAGATTGTCCCAAACCGGTAATCGCTGCGGTAAATGGTTTTGCACTTGGCGGAGGATGTGAATTAGCCATGAGCTGTCATATTCGCGTTGCATCTGATAATGCAAAATTCGGACAACCGGAGGTTAAGCTTGGATTGATTCCCGGCTACGGAGGTACTCAAAGACTTATACAGATGATAGGAAAAGGGAAAGCGATGGAATTGCTGATGACTGCCGATATGATAGGGGCTGAAGAAGCGCATCGTCTGGGTTTGGTGAATTACGTGACTACACTGGATCAACTGATGAATAAAGTAATGGAATTATTAACAAAGATCCGGGTACAATCACCGAGAGGTATTGAAGGAATCATAAAATGTACGGATGCTTTCTTCAGTGATGGCGTCGATGGTTTTGTTACTGAACAGGAAGAATTCGGAAACTGTTTTGGTACTGCGGATTTTACTGAGGGTGTTTCCGCATTTTTGGAGAAGAGAAAAGCAAATTTTGTAAGAAGTAAGTCATAGTGAGAAAAGGTTTATTTAGGATTGTTTAACAAGTTAACAGAAGGGAAGAGAGTTATTATGCGAATCGCCAAGAGTTTTACCAAACATGTATTTTGCCTGGAGGGCGATTGGGAGAAAGACCTGCGCAAGAAATCCAGCATCGGTGCCGCATTGGATTTTTTACAGGCAAATTGTAATATCCAATACATCCACAAACATTGTGGAACAAAAGAAAATTTAGAGTACTACTTATCCCGATGGAAGCAGAAACGCTATAAGGAATATTCTATTTGTTACCTGGCTTTTCACGGACATCCGGAAATTATCGAGGTAGGTAACGAACATGTCGATCTGAAAGAACTTGCAGACATGCTTAACGGCTCCTGCGTAAATAAGATTATCCATTTTGGCTCCTGTAATACACTCGATACTGATGAAAGTAAGGTGAGAGAATTTCTGGAAACAACTCAGGCACTGGCTGTCTGCGGTTTTCGGACAGATATCGATTTTCTTGAAAGTTCGGTTTTTGACATGTTGCTCATGCAGAAATTTCAGGAGTACCGCGATATAAAAGCGGTGGACCGTGATCTGAAAAAGAATTATAGAAAACTGATTAAGAAACTTGATTTCAGGTTGATGTTTAATTGATTAATTCAACTTGTTATTTATTATTATCCATGTAAGTCTCCGAAATATAATCTTATAAAACCTGCATGAGATTTGGTTATACCGCCCAAGTTTTTCGAAAAATGAAACAAGCTCGGTATAAAATTATTTTTAATCCTTAAAATCAGAACATCATGAGCATTCGATTAGGCGATGAAGCACCCGACTTCACAGTAGAAACAACAGAAGGGAAAATCAGTTTTCACAATTGGCTTGGTAAAAGCTGGGGAATACTGTTTTCGCATCCGGCCAACTTTACGCCGGTTTGTACAACGGAACTTGGTACAGCTGCCAGATTAAAGCCGGAATTTGACAAACGCAATGTAAAAATGCTTGCAGTGAGTGTTGATCCTCTTGATTCACATTTTTCTTGGATCAAAGACATCAATGAAACACAATCCACAACGATGAACTTTCCTATCATCGCGGATGAGGATAAAAAAGTTGCCACATTGTATGACATGATTCATCCCAACGCGAACGATAAGCAGACTGTTCGTTCCGTATTTATTGTTGGTCCGGATAAGAAGGTAAAACTGATGTTGACTTACCCTGCATCAACAGGAAGAAATTTCAATGAGATTTTGCGTGTCATTGACTCACTGCAGCTTGCTTCCAATTTCAGTGTTGCTACTCCGGCAAACTGGAAACCCGGAGAAGATTGTATAGTTTCTCTTTCCGTTTCCGATGAGGATGCAAAACAGAAGTTTCCCAAGGGAATTAAAATGGTGAAACCTTATTTGAGACTTACTCCTCAACCGGATAAAGTTTCCTGAGTTTATGAATGTAGAAGGCAGACTTTCTCTTCTCTCAGGTATTTTTAGCATGGGGGTAAGGTCTGCTTTCTGTTTTCTGATGGGAGAATAGAACACGGATGACACGGATTTGGCGGATGACCACGGATTTTATTTATATTAATAGTTGACTGTCTTGCATGCCTTTTTAGCATTTCCAATATACTATAAGAGAGTCGTGTTCATTTTGACTCACTTTTCCTGACATTTTAGTTTCCTGATTTTGTATTTAGTTTCTGAAGTCCGGGCTACCATCGAATGTATACATTGAGTGCGGAATTTAATTTAGGTTTGCACTTTCATTCTGTTCCTTTAATTGCCACGAATGCACGAATATTTCTTTTATTTGTCCTGATGATGAAAGCTGTCATACTACGCATCGATGGACTGGTTCAGGGGGTCTTTTTTCGTAAGCATACCCGCGAAAAAGCGATAGAGCTTGGTTTGTGTGGAACCGTGCTTAATTGCAGTGACGGAAGTGTTGAGGTAATCGCCGAAGGAGCGGAGCAGGCTCTCAGTGATTTTGTCCAATGGTGCCATCATGGCCCGCCACGGGCAAAGGTGTTGAAAGTAGATATACACGAGACTACGCTGAAAAATTTTCATGACTTTGTGATTTTGAGAGAGTGAAATGCTGAATTTTGTTTCCTTCAGTTCGCTTTAGGATTTATTTATACCAAATCCATGTAGGTTTCCGAAATATAATATTATAAAACCTGCATTAGATTTGGTTATACCGCCCAAGTT
>CAYHFJ010000082.1:0-13417 GCA_964355885.1 uncultured Flavobacteriales bacterium | reverse complement strand
CAGCGTATTCGCGAATTGCGGTGCTCAAACAGCAATTATGTTATATGGAGGTATTTACAAATTCTACCATTGCACATTTGCTAACTTCTGGAATAACAGCAATCGACAAGATCCTCTTATTTATATGAATAATTATTTTATTTCCAATGCGGTTTATGTAAGACAACTGGATGCATATTTTGGCAATTGCATCGCGTACGGAAATCTCGATAACGAAATCACTCTTGACTCATTCCCGAATGCTGCTCCAGGATTATTCAAATTTCATTTTGACCATGCCATTTTAAAGGTTGAGAATTCCTTTCCCACAGGCAACCCGACGAATTACACTGCCATCCTTAGAAATGTCAATCCCATTTTTAGAGATTACGAGAACAATCTTTACGAACTTGATTCAACCTCCTCCCCTGCAATTGACGCGGGTTCTGCAGCTGTACTCACCGCTGATCCTGTTTTGAATTTAGATCTAAACGGAAACATTCGTCCATTGGGAGTATTACCTGACCTTGGCGCATTTGAACGTAGATAATATTCCTGCAAGTGCAATCTTCTGACTCTTCACTTTTCTCCGTTGCCTATTTACCTCCTGTATCTTATATAAAAGCATGTCTTCGGTCAAAAGAAATCATCCTGGAATCCCGGGAACATTTTATTAAACAGACCTACAGAAATCGATGTCATATCTATGGAGCGAATGGCCTGCTTTCACTTGTGATTCCGGTCAGTCATTCTGAACTTTTCACCAAACCAATATCGCTGATAGATACCATTTCTGAAGAACCGTGGAAAAGAATTCATTGGCGCTCCATCACTTCCGCTTACCGCAACTCACCTTTCTTTGAATACTATGAAGAAGATCTTAAAGTACTTTTTCATTCACCTGAAATAAATTTATTCAAGTTCAATCTCGAATGCCTGAGTAGTATATTTAAACTACTTAATATCCGGCTCCATTTTAAACTTACAGAAAATTTTGAAAAAATACCATCAATTCAGGATCTAAGATATGCGTTTCATCCTAAACTCATTTCTTTAGAATCATTTCCTCGTTACCATCAGGTTTTTGAAGAACGATTTGCTTTCCTTCCCGATCTTTCGATTCTGGACCTGCTCTGCAATCTGGGACCGGATAGTGCTGATTATTTAATGAAATAAAGAGATTTCCCCGAAGAAAACAGAAAAATTTCAGATCCCTTTGCTTGTGTTTTTTTGTACTTTTAAATAAAATTTAGCGACCCATGAAAAAATATTACACAGTACTTATTCTATTTTTATTCACTCAACAGTTTTCTTTTGCGCAGTTCACTAATGACACAACTGCAAATTCTATCATCCGAGATAGCTCCGGGACAGAGCAGTTGACACCATTGAGTGCTACAACAACTTCAGGAAACACTTATATCAGCTGGTTTGACAGCTATAACTCAAATTATGAATTAAGAATGCAGTTGCTGGATCCCAATGGTAACAAACTATGGCCTGCCGAGGGTTTGATTGTGAGCAGCTACCCTCAATCAACCGCCTTGTTCCGATACGACCTCAAAGTGGATAAAGAAAATAACGCCATCGTGGCATTTCAGGATATACGCTTTGTTGATTTAAAAGTCGTTGCCTGTAAAATTGATCAGAGTGGTAACTTACTTTGGGGCAGTACGGGGGTAGAACTGGCTGACTCCACGGCTGAAGGCTTATCTCCCACAATTGGAATAACTGAGGCCAACGACGTTATCATCGCATGGAATGCAAATGCCGGCTCGTCCAAATGGATCTCGTTTCAAAAGATTTCATCTACAGGTACAGTGGTGTGGTCAAGAAGAATAATTGATATTGGAAATATAAATAAATATTCCCGGGCTGTCATGGTACCTTACGGAACAAATGATTTTATAATGCAGTATGTTCAGGAGGTGGGAAACTTCCCGGGTGTAACTTCTACCCTATTCGCCATGCATTTTGATATTAATGGAGATCCGGTCTGGACGATTCCGGTGCAGGTTTCCACGAAAACAATTCCTTATTTCGTTTTTCCACAAATTATCTCTGATGAGAAGGGCGGCTTTTTCATTGCCTTCAATACCTCCAATCCTATCAATACCTCCTTAAATGATGTCTATGCCCAGCACGTAGATTCTGCAGGAAATTTATGGTCTGCAAGCGGAACACAAGTTGCCAATTCAAGTACAGAACATAAATCTACAGGTGGATTTTGTTTTAATACAATCAACAATGAACTATATGTGAGTCTTCAGGTACTCGATGGAGGTCAGGGCAGTTCAGGGGTATTTATTCAAGGAATAGATTCAACAGGAAATATATTATTTGGCGCAAATGGTATTCAGTTAAAAAATATTGATCCGCTCTATTACAATCCGCACGCCCTTGTTGATGCCGGAAATGGATTGATTACTATATTTAGTTATGGAGGTTTTGGGGCTCAGCAACTGGCTTCTGTGAAAACAGATTATACCGGTTTGCTTTCCTGGGGCTATGAACCAACAATATGCAATTACAACAGCAACAAAGATGATTTATCCGCAGGCCTTTTCAAAAACAATCAAACGGTTATTGTCTGGCAGGATGACCGGATTGACAATGGAATTTACACTCAGAACCTAAATGGAGATGGTGCGTTCGGTATCATCACCGGATTATCTGAATTAAAAAGCTTTCTTTCAATTAATCTATATCCAAACCCATCACATTCTCCGCTAATCAGTATCACATCCAATAAACCAGAAGTTGCTACGCTGACAATTTCTACTTTGGAAGGCAAGGAATGCTCAAGGAAAGAGTATTCACTTGCTTCTGGTATAAATGAAATTCCATTGAATGGAGATCAATTAACTGCCGGACTATATTTAATCACCTTGCAATCAACACAAGGAAGCAGTCGCGCCAAATGGATAATACACTAATTAGAAGAACTCTATGGCAAAAAATTTAACGAATTAATTTAATGGCCTAATTAAAGGGAGAGTATCTCTGCAATCCTCATCAGTTCATAGGGGAAAACTTTCTTGGTACTTACCACCTCTTTAAAAGAAGTAAAAACCAGTTTGTTATTCACGATCCCGGCCATTTCATTGCTTCTGCCTTCCAGTAAAGCTTCTACAGCGGAAACACCTAATCTGCTTGCAAGAACACGATCCGCACTGGTAGGACTCCCTCCTCTTTGCATGTGTCCCAATACACTGACACGTGTATCGAACTGGCTAAAACGTTTTTTTACTTCCTTCGCAATTTGATATGCACCACCGACATCATCTCCTTCAGCTACCATTACGATCATAGATGTTTTTTTTCTGGTCCAGCCACGTTCCAGTATCTCCATGATCTTGTCAATTTTAGTTTTTGTTTCAGGAATAAGAATGGCTTCCGCACCCGAACCAATACCGCCAATCAAAGCGATCATTCCCGCGTCGCGACCCATCACTTCTACAAAAAACAATCTGTCATGTGAGTCAGCTGTATCTCTGATTTTATCTACTGCCTGAATCACCGTGTTCAATGCTGTATCATACCCAATGGAAAAATCAGTTCCATAGATATCATTATCAATCGTCTTTGGAATTCCTATCACTGTAATGGGATGCTCGGATGTAAAGACTTCTATCCCACGAAAAGAACCATCACCTCCAAGTACTACAAGTGCGTCGACTTCATTTTTTTCAATATTCTCAAATGCCTGTTGCCTCCCCTCAGCAGACATGAATCGTTCACTGCGCGCGGTTTTTAATATTGTACCTCCTCGCTGAAGTATGTTACTTACACTGTGCGAGTCCATCTCAATAAACCGATTATCAATCAATCCTTCGAAGCCACGTAAAACTCCACATACCTGCAAATTATAATAGATCCCACTTCGTACAACGGCCCGAATGGCAGGGTTCAATCCCGGACAATCTCCTCCTGTTGTTAGGACAGCTATTTTCTTAATCATAATTTCATTAGGTTCTACAGATAAAACTTAAGCTTGTTCGACATCAGCGGATTTATGCTTACGTGTTCCGGTGTACATTTCAAATTTCATAAAGCGACATTCGATTGCACCATTGAACAGCGGAATTTTACGTGATGGTTTTAATCCTATTTTATGCGATGCTTCCTTATTCGCGGTCAATACCCATGCCGTAACTCCCGGAAACACTTTTTTAAATGCGGCACCAAGGTCAGTGTACATTTGGAAAAGATCCTCTGTTGTGATCCTCAACCCATAGGGAGGATTACAAATAATTGTAGAAGGTATAACTTCAGGAGTATACCCCTGAAATGACATACAATGCAGGTCTATATCCTGAGATAAACCGGCAACTCTGACATTCTCCCTCGCTCCTTCTATCACCACATGATCCCTCTCAATTCCTGTGATCCTGAAAGGCAGCGACTCCTTTTGTCCGGCTAATGCTTCTTCACGCAATTTGATCCAGAGTTCCTCATCAAAATCTTTCCACCTTTCAAAACCAAATTCTGTTCTAAAGATCCCGGGAGCAATATTTCGTGCCAACAAACCGGCTTCGATCAGGATCGTTGCACTTCCGCACATCAGGTCGAGTAAGGGAGAATTCGCGTCCCAGTTGCTCATCAATACCAATCCCGCGGCGAGTGCTTCATTCAATGGAGCATCACCCTGTTGTTGCCTGTAACCTCTTTTGTGCAAGGACTCACCGGAACTGTCAAGAGAAATGGATGCCACATCTTCTGATAAATGCACATGTACTCTAAGTGTTGGTTTTCTTAAATCAACATTGGGTCGTTGGCCCATCCGATTCCGAAACTGATCGACAATTCCGTCTTTGGTTTTCTGGGAAACATATAATGAGTGAGTTAGCTTTGATTTATTTACGACAGAATCAACGGCTAATGTCTCATCCGGCTCCATAAATTTATTCCACTCAATTTTTTTTATTCCTTCGTATAGTTGCAGTTCATCTGCCGCGGGAAAACTTCCTATCGGCTTCAGTACACGCAAGGCAACACGACTCCACAAATTTACTCTGTACATCAATTCCATATCCCCGTCAAAGAGAACTGCACGGGTAGCCTTTTGAATATTTCTTGCTCCCATTGAAATCAATTCTTCCACGAGCAGATCCTCAAAACCAAAAGATGTTTTTGCGATCATTGGAAATACTTCATTTTTCTTCTGAACCATAATTAATTTAAATTATTCCTACCCGGACACAATACCTTTTTCATACATACCATGTTCTGCCTTTTCAAAATAACGGCTTTCCGATTTGCATATCTTAACTAATCAGCTCCGGGTCAACCAACCTTTCTTATAAAAGAAAATCAGCTGAAGTATCACGATCACGATCATAAAAATCCATACTCCTAAGTACCCATACTGCCAATACAACTCCGGCATATTCAATGGTAAAGCACTGCCATCTGTTGGATTTTCAATTGCAAAATTCATCCCATATACACCTACGATAAACGTGAGAGGGATAAAAATTGTAGAAATTATAGTCAACACTTTCATCACCTGATTCAACCTATTGCTAACACTTGAATGATAGACATCCATCAATGAAGCAGTGACCTCTTTATAACTATCTACAATGTCAAGAATCTGAATAGTATGATCATAGGTATCTCTAATGTACATGCGGCTTTGTTCCGGAAAAAACTCAAGTTTCGTCCGCAAAATATCATTCAACTTATCGCGTTCACTCCAGATTGCTCTTCGTATTGCGATCAACTCCCGCTTAATCGACAAGACCTGATTCAAAGCGTCACGGGAAGGCTTTGCTATTAACTCATCTTCCAACAGATCAAGTTGATCCCCTATCCTTTCAAGAATTGGAAAATAATTATCAATGACAGTATCCATGAGTGCATACGCAAGATAGCCGGTGCCGGCAGTACGCATTAGGCTCTTCTCTTTACGTAAACGAAGCCTGACAGGCTCAAATACGTCCTCATAAATTTCCTGTAGGGTTAACACAAAATTATTGCCCAGGAAAATACTTAACTGCCCATTGGACAATTTACCCTCCTTCTCCTCAAGAACCCTTGAAACCAGAAAAAGATAGCCTTGCTGTTCCTCAATTTTAGGTCGTTGATAGCCACTTACGACGTCTTCAATTTGTAACATGTGAATTCCAAAAATCTCTGCAAGCTGTTCAAGGAACTGCTGATCACCGTATCCTTTAACATCAATCCAATGAAATTTTTCAGGCGATTTGAGTAATTGAGCTTTTATTTCTTCAATGCTCGTTAATTCTTTCTCAATACACTCCGCAGCATCATAAACAAAAGTATGAATGATAGGCTTTAATGCATCCGGTTCAAGATGAATAAGCCCGGGTGATGAACCGGGAGGTGAATGTCGCTTCTTTCCCGCTTTCTTCGGTTTTCTGGATGATGAACGGTTTTTCATTTGCTATTCAACTTCTATTGTTGATAATTCGCGCCAAATATCGATTTGCAGATGCTAAAAATAGACACATTTGATCAATTAAGAAAGGAAAACAAATTAACATCACAATAGTATCATGAATTCAAACCTCAATAAAAGAGTTCAACCACGTTTTCACTCTTAATTCTCAAATCATCAACCATGTCCCTCGACCTTATTGATTGGATTATCATTGGTTTATACTTGATGTTATCACTTGCCATTGGCCTGTATTACAAGAATAAAGCAAGTGCCAGCATGAGTGATTTCTTTCTTGGTGGCCGAAATCTGCCCTGGTGGATAGCAGGAACTTCAATGGTTGCAACTACCTTTGCGGCTGACACACCACTTGCCGTAAATGAATTGGTCGGACAGAGTGGAATCTCAGGAAACTGGCTGTGGTGGAACTTTCTGTTTGGCGGAATGCTTACAACCTTTTTCTTTTCCCGCCTTTGGCGTCGTGCTGAAGTTCTCACAGAAGTTGAACTCATTGAATTTCGATATAGTGGAAAGGCGGCAGCATTTTTAAGAGGCTTCAAGTCACTTTATCTGGGTCTGTTCATGAATTCAATCATTGTTGGTTGGGTGAATGTTGCACTGATTGCAATACTCAAGATCTTCTTTGGTATATCTGATGAAGATGCTCTTTACTATGTAGCAGGTGCTATGATACTTACTTCCATCTATGCAGCCATAAGCGGATTATGGGGAGTCGCCATTACTGATATTTTTCAGTTTGTAATTGCAATGACCGGCTGTATAATTCTTGCAGTTGTAGTTTTAGCTTCCGATAAAATTGGTGGAATTGATGGATTAAAAGCAAAGCTTCCAGCCTGGTCAATGGAATTTTTTCCTCGGATTGGGACAAGCAATAGCGCGGGACAAATTGCATCTACCTTAACAATTTCTCTCGGAACTTTTCTTGCTTACATTTCAGTACAATGGTGGGCAAGTTGGTATCCCGGTGCGGAGCCGGGTGGAGGTGGCTACATTGCACAAAGAATGATGAGCGCGAAAAACGAAAAACATTCAATCTTCGCTACCTTGTTTTTCCAGATCGCACATTATTGCTTGCGACCATGGCCATGGATCATTGTAGGACTATGCGCTATCGTACTTTATCCAGATCTTTCCTATGCTGATAAAAAACTCGGCTATGTTATGGCAATGAAAGAATTCCTGCCGGCCGGATTAAAAGGCCTGTTACTTGTTGCATTTCTTGCCGCCTATATGAGCACCATCAGTACACAACTTAACTGGGGAACCAGTTATCTAATCAATGATTTTTACAAACGATTTCTTAAGCCGTCTGAAAGCTTCGAATCAGAAGAACTGGCTCAAAAGCATTATGTAAAAGTCAGCAGAGGTGCGACTTTTCTTGCGATGGCTGTTGCCCTATTTGCAACGACACAAATTACAACAATCAGCGGAGTCTGGAGCTTTATCATAGAATGTGGTGCCGGTCTTGGACTGGTACTTATTCTTCGCTGGTACTGGTGGAGAATTAACGCATGGACTGAAATCGCGGCTACATTGGCTCCATTTCTTGGCTATACTCTCACCCGTTATGTCTTCGGACTGGAATTCCCAAATAGTTTTTTTCTCACTGTAGGATTTACCACTGTCACCTGGCTGACGGTAATGTATCTTACCGCACCCGAAGAATCAAAGGTATTGCAGGCATTCTATAAGCGAGTGAGACCTGAAGGTTGGTGGGCACCTGTGCGTGATTCCCTGGAAATGCCGAAAACACCTTCTCGTATGACCGGACTGGTGCTCTGTTGGTTATTTGCAGTTGTTATGACATACTCAATTCTGATCGGCACAGGTAAATTTATCTTCCATGAATGGAATGAAGCCTTCATAAGCCTGGGTATAGCATTGCTAAGCGGATATCTAATGGTGCGAAAAATCAAGTCAACAAAAATTTTTGCTGATTAGTAAATTTGCTCTTAATTGAATCAATAATTCTACCGTATCATAATTTAATTATAAACTTCCTGCAAATGATATCCAAGGTAAAACCAATGGTTGCTGATACGGGCGACAAAAAAGCTTGGTTCGAGACCTGGTTTGATTCTCCTTATTATCATATCCTTTATAAAGAACGTGATGAGAAGGAAGCGGAATTATTTCTTGATAATCTTATTTCAGGTATTCACCTGAAGCAGGGTGCCACCATCCTTGATGTTGCCTGCGGTAAAGGAAGGCACTCATTGTATCTTAACAAGAAAGGGTACGATGTTACAGGTTATGATTTATCGGAAAAAAGTATTCTACATGATTTAGAGATGGAAAATGAATCACTGCATTTTTACCTCCATGATATGCGTGAACTTTTTCGAGCCAATTATTTCGATCTGGTACTTAATTTATTCAGTAGCTTTGGATACTTTGATAATACGCATGACAATTTCCGTTGCCTGAAATCACATGTCGCCGCGTTAAAAAAAGGGGGATTGTTTGTCCTTGATTATTTCAATACTGTTAAAATAAGGGAAGCCGGAGACCAGAGTTATGAAAAAGAAGTCGACGGAATTGTATTTCACATAAATAAAAAACTAACCGGAAACAGAGTCATCAAGGAAATTAATTTCTCTCACAATAATAAAAGTCATTATTTTGAAGAGCAGGTTAGTCTGGTCGAACAGAAAGAATTTTTCGCCTATTTTAAATTGTTAAACTTGACTCTATTGAACACCTATGGGAATTACAGTCTGGACGACTATTCTGATTCTTCATCTGAAAGAATGATATTTCTTGCAAAAAAAGACTAAGAGCAATAGAACGCGATAAATCTGAGAATGGGAAATAATATTTTATCTTTGATCCATAATTTTAACACTCCTACAAAGGATATAGCAAAACTATCTGGCTGAATGCAACTCCTTTCTTATCTCCTGCTCTTTTTTAGTATAGTACTCAGCGGTGCTTCAGTATTTGCGTTTAAGAAAATAAACAAGCAGGCATTGAAGTTACTCCTGGCCTTTAGTGGCGCTTTTCTATTTGCCCTAACAGTAATGCACCTTATTCCGGGAGTCTATGAGGCAAAAGACCAGTACATCGGTGCTTACATTCTTCTCGGATTTTTTATTCAGATCCTGCTTGAGATTTTTTCTGAAGGAATTGAGCATGGTCACATGCATGTGCATAAACATGAAAACGCTGCCTTCCCCTATGGAATGATGTTAGGACTTTGTCTGCATAGCTTTCTGGAAGGTATTCCTCTGGTGCAGAGATTCAATAATGAAGGTGTGGAGATTAGTTTATTGGCGGGCATCATCCTGCATCATATTCCGGTCGCGATTGCTCTGGCAACCATGCTCCTCGACTCAGGAATCAGCCGGGCAAGGACTCTTCTCTATTTAATGATATTTGCTTCCATGGCCCCAGCTGGTGCCTGGAGCAGTAACTTACTTAATGCAACAACATCCATCGATATCTCCATGTATTATGATCGACTGATGGCCATTGTCATTGGCATTTTCTTACACATCTCCACGACAATCCTCTTTGAATCATCAGAAGGACATCGCTTTAATTACTATAAATTTCTTGTAATCCTTCTCGGTGCCGGATTAGTATTCCTTGTCTGATCGAAATTTTTTAGTTTTCCGAAAAATGAAACAAGATCTGTATCCAAACATTTGTTTTTTTATTCGTGCATTCGTGGCCAACATTTTTTTAGTTCAACGATTTAACCGCAGCCTTAATCGCATCCATATTTGGAAAGTCACCCGGAGATGGTAAAATTTCCATGAAACGTATTATACCCTCTTTATCTATAACGATGGTTGCACGCTTTGCCACATCCTTGTACCCAAAAGCGAATTCATGATGAACTAAATCGTATGCTTTTATAACTTCTTTGTTGAAATCCGATAGAAGAGTAAATCCAAGTTTCTGATCTGCCGCGAAGTGCTTCAATGCAAAAAAACTATCAACTGAAATTCCTATTACTTCCGCGTTCATGTCTTTATATGCAGAATAATCGTCCTGTACAGAGCACATCTCCTTTGTACAGTTACCCGTCCAGGCCATTGGAAAGAAAAACAAAACCACATTTTTTCCCTTGTACTGACCAAGGCTTACTTCATTTTTCTCTGTATTAAGCAATTTAAAATCAGGTGCTTTTTGTCCGATTTGTAACATAGATTCGATAATTTAGGGTAGAAATTTAAGATGGCATACCGAACTTGTTTCATTTTTCGAAAAACTTGAGCGGTATTACCAAATCTCAAACAGGATTCATAATTTTATATTTCAGAAACCTGCTTGGATTTGGTATAAAAGTACTGAATTATTTTCAATTCATCTGCTCAGAGTCAACTTAAAAGGCACAGCCTAAAAAGGGTTTTCAGTCAGAAAGCTTCTTAGCTTCATTCCAATAAACGTCCATCTCGGCTAAGGTCATCTCACTCAGTTGCATGCCCTTGTCTTTAACCGATTTTTCGAGATACTGAAAGCGCCGAATAAATTTCTTATTTGTTCTCTCTAAAGCTTCTTCTGGATTAATATTTTTAAAGCGGGCATAATTTATCAACGCGAAGATCAGATCACCAAATTCCTCCTCCGACTTCTTTTGATTTCCCTCCAGAGTTTCATGTAAAAACTCTCCCATTTCTTCCTCAACCTTTTCCCAAACCTGCTCGGGTTTCTCCCAGTCAAAACCTACTCCCCTCGCCTTTTCCTGAATTCGAATTGCCTTGATCATTGATGGTAATCCTTTAGGAACACCAGCAAGCACAGAGTCATTTCCTTCTTTAAGTTTCAATTTTTCCCAATTCTGTTTTACCTCATTCTCATCCTGAACTTTTACATCTCCATACACATGCGGGTGCCTGCTGATCATCTTTTCACATTGAGTGTGAATCACCTCCGCCAAAGTGAAATCATTTTGTTCATCAGCAATTTTAGCATAGAACAAAATATGCAGAAGGATATCACCTAACTCTTTTTTAACTTCCGGAAGATTTTTCTCCATGATGGCATCAGCCAATTCATAAGTTTCTTCAATAGTCAGATGCCTTAGTGAATCCATGGTCTGCTTTTTATCCCAAGGGCATTTTTCACGCAACTCATCTAAAATAACGGCAAGCCTTTCAAAGGCTTCTGCTCTTTCGCTCATGCTGCTCAATTAAAATTTTGAAGGGGCAAATTGCGAATAATTCTTCAATCTGATATTAAATTCAGAATCAAAAGCGAATGAAGAATCAACAGAATAACGAATGCAAGGGTATAATTGGGGAACTAACGGGCAATCATCATATTCCTGACTTGCTGTACAGTACCATTTTGAAAGCGGGCATAGTACAATCCACTCGCATAATTCTCATTCTCGAACCAGATTTTATGTTCACCCGCAGCATACTCTCCATCCACAGGTGTCTTGATAAGATGTCCTTCACTATCAAATATTTGTACCAGTGTGTGACCTCCACTTGTCTTGAAAGTGATATACGTACTGTCAGAGAAGGGATTCGGATAGTTCGATATCAGGTTAATACCAGCTCCCTGATTTACCTGATGAATATCAACAGCTGAACACAAACCTGCCTGTACTAATGGCAAATGCTGGTAATTATTTAACATTATAGAACTAAGGTCAGTAGATGGAACACAGAACCAATCTTCCAATAAGGATGCATAGACAGACCTGAAATCATATTGCATTGGCACATTATCATTCACTGCAACAGTGGCAGGAATAACAGGATTTGTGCCTACCAGTCCACTTTGAACAGGTTGGCCGAAAACAAACATCGGAGCAGCCGCGCCATGATCAGTTCCATCACTTGCATTTTCTTTTATTCGTCTTCCAAATTCCGAGAAAGTCATTCCCACAACTCTGTCTTCAATTCCAAGATAATCGAGATCGTCCATAAATACCTTTACACCTTCCGACAATTTTGTCAGAAGTTCGGCATGATCACCGGTAGATGGACTGCCACTGTCAACTTGTGCGGAATGTGTATCGAAGCCTCCAAGATTAACCATATAAACACGGGTCTTCAAACCACCCGCGATTAACCGCGCAACTATCTTTAACTGATCAGCCAGAGAATTCACTCCTGCAGCGGGATAATTTGGATTCTGCTGTGTTATATTATTAGCAGCCGCAAGAATTACACTGGCATACTGCTGAGACTGCTGAGATATTGTTCTGATATAAGTCAACTCTTTTCCGGCAGGCGTATTCGGCGCGGGATCCAGTATTCCATTTATCAGATTATAGAAACTTGTCGGATCTGAAATAGCCATTCCCATACTGGCTGCTGGTCCTTGAAGTCCAAGTGAAACAGTCGAGCCAATCTGCAAAGCAAGAGGATCAGGCATAGCTGTATTTGGATAGCCTGTAGGAAAATTAGGGTACTCATAATTTAAATATCTCCCTGCCCATCCACTACTTAACACCTGACTCGAATCTGCACCAGTAAGCCATATATCTGTCGACCGGAAATGTGAGAAGTTCGGACTTGGATAACCTACTCCCTGAATGATGGAAACTTTTCCATCATTAAAAAGTTGCTGCATTCCGGTCATTGCGGGATGTAAGCCGGTGCCAAGCGTGCCAAAAAGAGGTAATACCTGCGTATCCGGAATCATTATATTAGGTCGGGCAGACGAAAGTGTCGCATATTGATCCAATGGAATCACGGTATTCAATCCATCATTGCCCCCATTAAGTTGAATGAGTACCAATACATGATCCGTGATAACTGAATTAGCCAAGGCCTGTACCAAAGGGCTTGATGAAAATGCTTTGAATGAATAGCCATTCAACAAACTCGGAAGTACGGTGGCCGGAATTGTTTTTCGGAGGAAATCTCTTCTCTTCATGAGATAAGTTTAACTAAGTTGATATTCGGAAAGATCAAGAATGTACTTATAGAAATTTTGCAAACGTGATTTTACAATATTATAATAAGTTGTGTTACCGGGTGCTCCGATATAGTCAGCCCAGGCTGTTGTCCAATAAGAATTAGATGATTGTCCGGATAACAAAATAGAAAG
>CAYHFJ010000081.1:0-13736 GCA_964355885.1 uncultured Flavobacteriales bacterium | reverse complement strand
CAACTCACGTGTTCAATGGAAATCCCTTGTAGTTTAGTCGGACAATAATGAAAGTTTATATTAAAAGCAATAATCCTTGATTCGACTTACAACACAAGCGCAAACCTCTCCTGGGCTGCTTATGGATACCTACTTGATAATATTAATACGAATGACCACTTTGATAAATTGATCTTGAAAGCCAAATCTAAACAAAATGCGGATCCTATATGTCTATTTGTTCAGGCTTCAGCATTGGCAAAAACCAGTAGCACAAAAAAGACGGCCGAAAGTCTTCTGACTCAACTCTTGGAGGGAGAATTTCCTTATTGCTTTATGCTAAAAAGAGACCCTAATCTTAGGCCAATTATTTCAGAAATTCCGTTTGATAAGCATTTAAAGGGGTGTTTTTAAAAGGAACAGGATGATTTTATTACCCTTCAGAATTTAATAGACTTCATTTAAATGTAGGGTTAGTTGATGGTTAGAAATATTTTATTATTTTTGATCGCGTTTAGGTTTTATTACTCTAGGAGATAATCCTGTAGTATTGATATTTTTCAGGTCGGAGGTTATTAATGAAAGTTTTCATTTGTCAATGTAAAAAAACGAAATGTTTTGAAAAATATAATTGTCAACAATCTTGTCGCATATCAGGTAATTATATCGGTGACTGATTGTTTTATCTTAAAAACCAATCTCTTAAAGAAATCCAACCAATAACTCAACATCGCCCCGGGTTATTTAATATTATTAAGATATAATTTCAATTCATTATTAATAATCTATAAATCTTTCAAGCCTATGTTAAGTTCTGCTCTGTTAATCTTATTAGTTCTTCTTGTCTGCAGTTATATCTATTCAAATTTATCAAACCGTTTGGCACCAGGTGTCATTCCCTTGTCTGAATACAATTTGAATATTCGTTCAAAAGCTAAATATTGGGAACTGTTACAGGTAATTTCTTTCCCATTGGTGTTTATTTATAATCAAGTTGTGATGATTGCCTGGATTATAAAAGAAATTTTCAGATTCATTCAGATCATTATAAAATGGATATACACTAATTTGATAGTTAACGGATTGTGGTTATTATTTAAATTGTTTTTTTTCTATTTTATAAGTTGGCCATGGAAAATTCTACGATTGGCATTTGAACAGATTAAGCCGAGCTGGAACAGGGCGTTCTATAAAATTGGGGTCATCGGTCTGTTTTTTACCTTTATACTTGCCTTTACCGGAAGATTCTTAGTAGAGCAGTTCGAATTTTCCCAAGTTGTAGAATATGTTTTTGCGTTTTTCTCAATAATACCAATTGTCTGGGCATTGTCGAAAATTTCTGCTCGTTGTCACAGGGGCTCTGAGGTAGAAAAAGAGAGCTCATTTACAACTTCTTTATATGCTATTTACCTTGCTGTTTCTGCAGGATTTTTAATCTGTATACAAGCGTTGTTGTTTTATGTCTCATCTCTAACATCGGTCGGCCCACTTTTAAGTTCATTATTCACCTCCGGAAGTATCTTCCTTTCATTTGTTTTAATTTTTAATTGTGTTGCACTGCTTTTTCTTCTTAGTGTTTTTCCGAATCATCTCCTGAATGAATCCAGAAACAAAAAAGATGTTTTTAAATCATTTTTTAAGCACCTTTTTCATAAATGGCCTCAATACATTGTGGCTGCTGTGGCAATTATAATTCCTGCAGGATTATTATCCTTGATTCCGATCTTATTGTTCTCAGGATCCGTTTTTCTCACAGAAAATATTTTACACAAGGTCTTTGAAAGAAGGGTGAATGACCTCGAGATGAAAATAGTAGAAACCAATCCGAAAGGGAGTATTCATGATTGGATAGATCCAGACAAAACAGCTGAGGCGTTTCTGTTTCAAATTTTGGAACAGTATAAAATCAATAAAGGGTATGAAATTGAAAAGGAAAATTTAAAATTAAATGCCAATTTTTTAAACCGTGAATTATCAAAATTCTCATTTATAGCAGGCGCGGCTCCGGTTATTGGAGTAGCCTTTGAAGCAGTGGGGTATCATAAATTGCAATCAAAAGTAAATCCAATACAAGGTGCTTTTTCTGTTTCTGATGCGGAAAATTATCAAAATTCATTGGCTTTGGAAAAAGAATCAATCATGAATGATATCAGTAAGATCTCGTCAAATCAAAAGAATGAATTAAAAAGAGGAGAGGAGAATAAATTGGCATTAGAAACAAAACTCAATAATGTTTGTGTTAAAATAATCTCGTATATCAGTGAACCTCCCAGGATCAACCAACCAATTGTTTTTTCAGATACAAAAGTTCAAGATCAGTGTGAAGACGAGCGTGTTCGACTGCGTGGATTAATCGAACAACAAGAAATTATTAATGCCAAATTTGAGGAAAAAATTTCCAGACTCATTAAATTGAGGACGGCTGTTGAAGAGACTCACTCTAAATTTATCGAAGAGTCCGATGCCCGCAATTCCATATTTAAATTGGCTTACCTGTTCCTGGGAATAGGCATTTCCTTTTTTCTTGCAATTTGCTTTGGCTTTGTACTGCCGATATTCGGAAGGCTGAACTATGAGATATATTTCGATCAAAAAAATGATGAACAATGGTATATCTCACAATGTTTTAGTGATGCGAATAAAAGCAATCGTAATCAACCTTTGTTAGGACTACTATTGACTATTATTATCATCGGACTATTATTTTTAAAGGCCGCCGCTTTTTCAAATGAAATGGGTTTCCTTTCTAAGGACATGTTTTCCTCCATTATTTCCAGTGAAGAAAGAGTTAGGAACAACAATAAAATAAATGAGTCATTAGATCAAGAATATATTAATGAAAGGCAAGAATCAATGTTTTCTGAAGGTTCTTCTGTTGAGGAGTCTCATAACCTTGAGATAGATACAATTAATGAACTTCTTGGAACCACAGAAACTTATTACATAGCTCCATCGACAGAGAAGCTGCTTAACAGTGATTTTACTGAACCCAAGGGAAATACTGATCTTAATTTATATTATGTATTAGTCGAAAAGTTTACAACAGAAAATGAAGCCTTTCAATCTAATTTGAATTATAAGCAGCAGGGGATCTTCTTGCAGGTAATTGCTCCTGGTACTTTTCTCGGACAGTATGATAATTATTATCTTCTCTGTGCTGCTTCAGCAGTTTCTTCAGACGAAGCGAGACGAGTGAAAAATCAACTTGATGGCAAAGGAATTAGTTCCACAATTCAAAATTACTGATCGAATAGGGGTAAAACAAAAATTGTAATACTAAATCAAAAATTATTCAAAAATTCTCACTGTCACACCTGCGATATTTGTTTCTTTAGTTCAATAAAACCTTCCTTAGTCCTAATACCAGTAAAAACTATAAAGACCTTATCGCCTTCTTCAAATGCTTATACACAAGTGACAACTCATCATTGAAGTCTGTGTATTTCGATTTGGTTTTATCCCACTTTTGCTCAACTTTATCAAAAACTTTCTCCGCCTCAACTTTCACCTCTCTCATTGCAGATTTAAAATCATCCGTGATCTTGAATTTTTTTAACTCAAATTTTAACTGCAAAATCTCCAGTTTTAATTTGAGTTTTTCTCCCTCGGCTTTGAAATCACTCAGCATTTCATGCATAGTTGGGTTGGCCTGAAGTTCTTTCTCAAATCCTTCCATGGAGCCCAGAATTGATTTCTTCTGCTTTTCAAAATAATCTTTGGCTTCTGCTTTGCCTAAAGATAACTGTACAATCAATTCCTCTAAAGAGGCTAGCACTTTATGAGCTCCCTCCTTGCCCTGAATACTCTGCTCCTGAAAAAACTGTTTCCATTCATGAATTTTATCCTTAAACTCTTTTTTCGTTTCCTCAAATTTATCACCGGCTTCTGCCTTGCCTAAGGAGAATTGAACGGCCATTTCTTCCAGCTCCTGTTGTGTTTTATTCAGCGCGGCACCAAACTTCGTTTTAAAACTGTTCGCTGTTTGTGGTTCTTGAGTTTTCATGATAGATAGTTTTAACGCTAAGTTAGCTATCTTTTATGAATGAAACATGACAAGGGTCATGGGTAAGGCGCATAAAATTCTCACTCCCCATTTCACTCATTTTCAGGTTAACTTTCAATCATAAATCCTATAAAAGTCTTTAACATTTTCCTCTGCCTTACTGAATTGACTTTACTTCGGAATTCTTGTGAAATTACCCGGACTATTATATTGATAGAGGCCTCACAAAACATATAGCATGGAATAAATGAAATTCAATATTTTCAATTCACATCATCCCTTGCTATTTAAATATCTGAAATCAGTATAATACTAATATATACTTTGAACGGTTAGGTTTTGTGATTTGATATTATACTTCAAACAGCAATGATTTGTAAATTTTTTAAATGAAATTTAATTATCAATTCTTTTCGATTGGTAGATTCAAAACATTTCCAAATTTGGAATATAAATGTACTCTTCAGATTATTTTCGATAAAACCTTATTACCTTAGTAACAAAACGGCATAACCCATGAGCTACCTTATTATCTTATTCCCCATTTTATTCCTCTTAAAATAAAATGGGTAAAAAGATTGTTGTATTCAATTTTCATAATAGGATACTTTCAAGAAGGTAATAAGGTAAGTGTATGCGGAGCTGATAATTGTTACTAAGGTAATAAGGTTTTCAATCGCCAAGGATGTAAAACTCAATTCATCGCAAACAATAAACATCTCTAAATAAAAGATGGTTTCTTTTGATTAATAATTCGAGCAATAATTACAGATCAATTTATTTTGATTAATTAAAATTCACAAAAACTCCCCATTCGAAGTATAGTCCCATTCGTGCATTCGTGGCATTTAAAAGCCCCCATTGATCTCCGGAAAGATAAAATATCTCCCGATGTGTATTAAAAATCCAAAAGTGAAAAAGATCGATTAAAATGATTCCTGAACTTGGTCTGATTATTTTCGCTTTAAAAGTATTACCCCTTTCTCTGAATAAATAATCTCCCATTCTACCGGATTATTCTCAAGCTGACCGGTCATTTCGGAAAACTGCTTCTCCGCGAGCGGATAGGTATTGGCACTCTTAACGTAACAAATATATTCTGCATCCTTAATAATAGGAAACATATAAGCCTTATCCCGCCAGGCCAGATGTGGATGAACATTGGCTTGCGCGGATACCGATGAATTTGCCGGAATGAGTGAAATCGCCTTTCGGATTTCTACAAGTGGTAAATCACTTTTCCAGTGTGCAGATTGATAAATGCGAACATTGACCTTAGGCACCCTTGCCGAAGTTCTGTCCATTAATCGTATCGTTGTTCCGAAAGTCATAACTAATAGTATAAAGGAAATGATCTTGCGGTTTTTTCTCCCGCTAAGACTGCCGATCCAATCAAAAGCACCCAGTGCAATGATCGCTGCGAATTCAATTACATATTGATCGTTCACGCCCCACATTTGAACCCAATCGTGCAGAAACTTTTGCAAAAAAACAGGAATCAACATGAACAACCACAGTGGTCTGAATATTAAACATAGTCCACCGGAAAATAAAAAGAAAAGCCAGCATTCTGATTTTGTATAATCCCCTTGCATATTATCAGAGTGGTTGATAAACAAAGTTTGTACAATTTTTACGGGTTCACGCAGGAGTGTCTTAAAAGCTTCTGTGTAATTCGTGCCTAAGACTGAATAATTAAATTGAACATAGGTTTGCTCGGTACTTAAAAGAGGCATCAGCCATCCCGTTATCATGAAAAAGTAAACAAGCGAAAAAAATGCCATGAGAAAAATGCTCTTGTAATAAGCTCTCTTACGAAACAGCCATGCTGCTCCCAGACAAACAAAAAACATCCAAAGTGCCATGTTCTCTTTACAAATTAGTATGCCCACCAGGATCAGGAAGGAGTTCCGCATTTTACCTCTTTGCAGAAATACAAAAAACCAGGGAATCATAGAAGCTGCAAGGACATTACTGTGATAGTCGAAACTCAAAGCGGAATAGAGAGAAAAATGCAAATAGAAAAAAAGCATTCCTGAAACACATAGAAATGGTTCAATATTTTTCTCTTTTAAATAGGTGAAAACGCCCCAGCCTCCCAGGAGAAGAAATAATATTTGTACAATCAATAATGTCCATGATTTGAACAACCAGGATAAGGGAGAAATCAGCATTAAAAACAAATCAAAATGATCTGAAACTAAATTAGAACTCTGCTCCTTAAAAGAAGAATTATCGCTGAATGAAAAATTTGCGTAGTCATATAGCGCGTTCGTGTATAATCCCAGATCAAGTGTCGCGGTACGAAAAAAATAATGATTTGGTAAGGAGACCAGTGAAAAAATAATCCCAAAAATGAGACTTAAAATGACAGGTGCCTGGAATATAAAATTTTGCCTGACTACTGGTCTCATAGATCAAACATCAACAGCTCTCTTTTAAAACAAAACGGTCCGGATGATTCCGAACCGCCGATCGACTAATTTATTTTAATGTGACTTGATAATTCGTATTGTTTCCAATGCTTGCTGATCGTTCTTATGCATTATCCTGATAAAATACATGGCAGGAACAAGGTGTTGAACATCCAGTTGCACTCGCATGGTTTCTCCGGCTGTCAATGCTTGTGAAATGACAGGCAAAACGGTGCGGCCCAAAAGATCATGGCAACTTATAATTAAATTATCGTTTTTCGACGAGCTTAATTCAAGCGTGAGGAAAGCTGATACAGGATTAGGATAAGCACTCGTTGTCACGTTACCCGTAATCGGATCAACAATTCCGACAAACAAACCATCAGGTTGTTGAAATCCCTGTGTCAGAAATGAAGAGGCTCCTGCAAGTGTTGTCACTGCTACTTCACCTATCGTGGCGGAAAGATTAATACCTATAGCTTGTGTGTACGAACCACCGGTAGCTATAACACTCCGATCAAGGGACTGACTATAGGCCTCCATAGTTCCCAGCAAAAACATACCAAAAATAATTTTTTTCATGTCAAAGATTCTATCTGGTTATTTTTTGTTTTCCAACTCTTCAATTCTACGTAACAAATCATCTATCTTCCGCTGCTGACTCTTGATGATCTCCTGTTGTTCCTGAATTGCTTTTACTACAGGCACCACGAACTCAGAATAACGCAGACCATAAAGGTCTTTTTCATTTCCCGGAACATCAACTCCGCTGAAATCAAAATTTGTCTCTTTAGCGATGGCCTCAACTTCCTGTGCAATAAACCCGGAATGACGAATGTTTGACTGTTTATTCTTAGCCGCGATTGTTTCAGCACTTTCTTCTCTGCCCGGAACAATTTTTCCGTCTTTGTCAGTCATTACCTGTCCCGCTGGAAATAAAATTGCATCGATCGCATTTAAATCAAGTGTGTAAGTAACAGGCCGGAGTTTCATGATAAAGTCCAGTCCATGAACATTCTCTTTTACATTTCGTTTTATCCGCCCATCGGAAACATTGGTCCAGTCCTGGAATCCACCTATAGAGCCAATTGAAGAATTACCAAGTCGAACCTGATTACTCGCGGTGACTCTTGAATTATAACCTACCGCTGTAGAGTTGCTGAAACCTGCGGCACTTGCATCCGCGTTATAACCAAGGAACGTACTATTGGTTCCGTTTGCAAATCCACCACCTGAAGCATATCCAATTGAGGTGTTTCCACCATTCAATGTGTTGATCAAACTATTGGAACCTATTGCTGTGCTGAATGATGCAGCGGTAGCTGTTTGAAGTGCCCGGAAACCCAGTATGGTATTGTTGCTTCCTGACATATTAAACGAAGAAGCCTCTGCACCTACCGCTGTATTTGAACTGCCATTTGAATTTAAGAACAGTGTTTGGTTTCCAATCGCGACGTTGTTACTCCCTGTAGAGTTGGTATACATCGCCAGAAAACCTCCGGCAAAATTTGATCCACCCTGTGTGTTCGAAAACATAGCCTGAGAACCAACGGCTGTATTATTCACACCAATGCTATTGGTAAACATCGCGCTGTGACCTAAAGCTGTATTGTTATTCCCCGATGTATTGGTTCCACCTGCCAGTGAGCCAACGAATGTATTCAGTGTCGCGCCGTTGCTTTCTTCATTATTTAAACCAGCGTCAAGCCCAACAAATACATTGTCCGGACTATCTGAATGAATCGTCATCAGCTCTGTTCCTCCCACTGAACGAAGGCGAACTAAAGGATTTAAATTCGTTTGCCCTGTTGCACCTTGTATGATGAGTTGAGTTTCGTCAGTGTTGCCTGTAATGTGTAATCGTGCATCAGGCAATGTGTTTCCAATTCCAACATTTGTACCGTTGTCATAAATCATAGAATTTCCTCCACTTGCCGAACCGATGAATTTTATAACATAGTTCGTATTGCCGGCTAATCCTCCACTTCCCGGAGGGCCTGTGAGATTTCCCTGCAAAGTCCAGGTGCTGACACCTGTTTTTTTATAGTAGTCACCATTAGTAGTATTCATGTAGAGATCATTTAGTACACCTAAACCTGCTGCAGGCGCGGTGGTTCCGGTAAGCCAAGTTGCTCCAATAGGGCCGGTCGGTCCAGCAGGACCTGTAGGACCTGTGGCGCCGGTAGCACCTGTGGCACCTGCAGATCCTGTAGCACCTGCAGGACCGGTAATATTTCCTTGCAGAGTCCATGTACTTGCTCCAGTTTTCTTATAATAATTTCCGTTAGTGGTATTCAGATATAAATCATTCACGATACCGGTACCGCCTGCGGGCACGACGGTTCCTGTCAACCAGGTTGCGCCATTCACCCCATTTGTCCCTGCTAAACCAGTTGGTCCGATTGGTCCTTGAGCACCGGTTGCGCCTGTAGAACCTGCCGGTCCAGTCAATCCGGTCGCTCCAGTCGCTCCGGTCGCTCCGGTAGAGCCTGCAGGACCGGTCAATCCGGTTGCCCCTGTCGCTCCTGTCGCTCCTGTGGCTCCCGCTGGACCTGCCGGGCCTGCCGGACCAATTGCACCTGTGGCGCCTGTTGGACCGGCCGGACCGGTGGATCCGGTAGGACCTGTTGAACCAGCAGGACCTGTGGATCCCGTGGGACCTGCAGGACCCGCAGGACCGGTTGCCCCTGTTGCTCCTGGTGTTCCGGTGGCTCCGGTTAAACCGGTAGCTCCGGTAGCCCCTGTTGGGCCGGCAAGACTGCCTTGGAGTGACCATGTGCTGGCTCCTGTCTTTTTATAATAGTCTCCATTATTCGTATTCAAATACAAGTCATTTAATATTCCCAAACCGGATGAGGGAGCTCCGCTTCCGGTAATCCATGTTGCTCCTGATGTTCCTGCCGGGCCGGGTGCTCCATTCAGATTTACCTGCCAGGAGTTGAATGTGCCTGATCCGCTAATGACATTAACATCAACCACCATAGCACCAGTCGCAGAATTATATGCAGTAAGCGTTCCTTCCATTCTGTTTGTTGCAGAATTAGAAATAAGAACATTTTGTCCAATCGAATAAGATAACCCAGTTGCCACCGTAAAACTTTTTGAACCCACAGAAAGTGTTAAAGAAGTAACTGATGCAGTAGCATATTTATCTCCCGGTAATCCTTGTGGACCGATAGGGCCGCTTAAGTTTGCTTGCAATGTCCAGACAGATGCCCCCGTTTTTTTATAATAATCGCCTGTAGATATATTGAGATATAGATCATTGACAATGCCTGTTGCCGCTCCCGGAGTAGTAGATCCGGTGTACCAGGTGGCTCCATTGGTGCCATTCGTTCCATTGCTACCGTTAGCCCCTGTAGCCCCTGCAGGACCCGTCAGATTTCCCTGAAAGGTCCAGGTGATTACTCCGGTTTTCTTATAATAAGCTCCATTAGCGGTGTTAAGATACAAGTCATTTACAATTCCTGTCACGCCTGAAGGTGCTGTTCCTCCGGTGAACCAGGTAGCTCCGTTGGTTCCATTAATTCCGTTTACTCCATTTGTCCCATTTGCTCCGGCTGTTCCCTGAGGTCCCTGCGGACCGGTTGATCCTTGCGGACCGGTTGATCCGATAGGCCCGGTAGCACCTTGTGGACCAGTGGCTCCGGTTGGACCGGCTGGACCTGTATTACCTTGCGGGCCGGTTAAACCGATTGGGCCGGTAGCCCCTGTGGCTCCCGTGGCTCCTGCAGCACCGGTTGCGCCCTGTGGTCCCGATAAGCCAATAGGGCCTGCCACACCAGTCGGACCGGTGGGACCGGATGGTCCTGCCGCACCGGTAAGATTTGATTGAAAGGTCCAAGTGCTGGCTCCGGTTTTTTTGTAGTAATCTCCGTTATTGGTATTGAGGTAAAGATCATTCACCTGACCTAATGCAGATGCTGGTGCTCCTGCACCGGTCAGCCATACCGAGCCGGCTGTTCCTGCAGGTCCCGGTGCGCCGTTGAGATTTACTTGCCAGCTTGCGAAAGTTCCACTTCCTGTAACAGTATTAACGCTCACTGTAATGGCTCCTGTAACTGAATTGTATGCAGTGAGGGTTCCTTCCATCATCGCGGTGGAAGAATTTGAAATCAGAATTGTTTGTCCAATGGAATACGACAAGCCAACTCCAACCGTAAAGGTTTTTACACCTGTGGAGATGGCCATGGATGTTGAAGATGTTGTCGCGTATCTGTCACCCGGAAGTCCTGTCGGTCCTGCCGGTCCTGCAAGATTTCCCTGCAAAGTCCATGCGCTTCCTCCGGTCTTCTTGTAGTAATCTCCATTACTGTTATCCAGATATAGGTCATTCAATACTCCTGTGGCACCTGCGGGTGTACCGGCTCCGATAAACCATGTTGATCCATTTATACCTTGGGGTCCGGGTGTGTTGCTGTTCTCACTCCAGATAGCGTAAGGCACACTGATTAATTCAGAAGCTCCAAGGTCTATATAGCTACTGCCGCCGGCAGGATCTACCTCAACCTTTAAAAACTTCGCACCCAAAGCCCAAGTGATTCCTCCAAAAGATCCTGACAAGGGCGTTCCTGCTCCGATAGGAAGGGTGAATAATCCGAAGACATTCGTGCTGACGGAATGTGTTTCTGTATATTCAGATGGTCCGGAAGATGAACCTGTGAGAACACTGAAGCGAACAGAAATATTCTGACTTGCAATAATATTTCCTGATCCATCACGTGCAATTGCCTGGTAGTTGAATCGCTGCGGAATTTGTGCCCATGAGCTCATTAGAGAAATCAGAAAACAGACGAGAACGAAAGAACTTTTTTTCATGATTATTTTGATATTAGAAATTATGAGTTTATTGAAACTTGCCGGTACAACTTCTTTTTAATTCACCTGTCCTTTATTAGGACGAATAAATGTTGATCAGCTTAGTATGATAAAAATATTTTCCAGATGAGTTCCGGATTGGACAAGCAATTAAATTTTATTCTTTGAAGGAAGTTTAAATTAACTCTTACAAATTTACCAAAAAACGTCCATTAAAAAAAGCAAAATTGTGATACGAAATTAATCCTGACAAACCTGCTTTAAGGGATACGAATTAATAAAATAATTTATTGTTCTGATAACGTTTTTATAATGACCGGTTAAAAACAAAAAAGTCCCCCCGTTTAGCGGAGAGACTTTTTCGTTTTTAAGGCATTATTCTATAACAAGCCGTAAAGTCTGGCTTTGCTGATCTTTGCTGTTTAATGACAGAAGATACATTCCTTTTGCAACTTTGCTAAGATCCAACTCTTTCATGTTGATCCCTTGTGAAGCCTCTATCATTTCCTGAAGGACAATATTGCCTAAAAGATCTGTTACTCTCACGAGGTATCCGTTAGCTGATTCGGAACTAAAGCTCACTTTCACCAATCCGCTGCTTGGATTAGGGTATAATGATAAAGATCCCGCGCCGGAGGATTCCAATCCGGACAAACGGCAAGAGAGATTGACGGCGAGTACTTTCTTTTGAGGCTGACTATATCCACAAGCATTCAATGCGTTCATCGTGATGATTGCGGATGAAGATGTTGCTGTATTGAAGTTGATGGATGCGGAAGTTCCGGAAGGTGATATTGTGGCACCACCTGTAACTGACCAGATATAAGCTGTCGCGCCCGCTACAGGAAGTACAGAATATGTTTGTGTCGATGTTTTGCATGGATTAGCGACACCTGTTATTGCACCTGGAACTGCAGGTCTCGCTGTTACTGAATAGCATCGGCTGGTGCTGTTTCCACAGGCATTAGTAGAATATACACAGATATTTCCTGTACCGGTAAATGCAGGGGTAAAGTCGACAGTAATAGATAGTCCTCCGTTTAGAGTTGTCATGGTCACACCTGAAGGTACTGACCAAGTGTATGACGTGGCTTGCGGAACCGGATTTATACTATAAGTCACCCCGCTCTGCCCGCACAAGTTTGTCCCCGGACCAAAAATACTTCCCGGCTGATAAGGCGTGGAACGTATTGTGAAGTTTCGGGTAAATGTTCCGCAGCTGCTTGAAGTAGTAATTGAAAGTGTACCTGTTGTGAAACCGGCACCAAAATCAACAGTACAAGAACCGAGGTTGGAAGATGCCACAGTAAGGTCACCTGTAGTTGTCCATACATAAGAGCTACCGGCTCCATTCACAGTTCCTATTGTATAAGCAACACCAAGTGTGCCTGCACAAACATATCCCGGTCCTATGAGTGCATTCGAATGCGTAGGAATACCGGTGATTGCCAAGGTGCGAGTGGAAGTCGTTCCTATACAATTCTGCGCCTTCACATTAATTGTTCCCTGACCGAATCCATTTGGAATGCTGATCTGAACACTATTAGTCCCTTGTCCGTTAAGAATTGCTACCCCCGTGCCTGTAACTGACCAGATATAGGTTGTAGCGTTGGTACTTGGTGGAATAGAATAAGTAAATACATTCGGACCACAAGGATTGGCATTGCCAATAATAAAGCCGGGTTGTGAAGGCTTCACCGTTATTACCGGAATATTGAAACAACTATTTAATCCATCTCCGCAACTGTTTTGCGGTGTGACACAAATAAAGCCTCCGCTATACAACGGTCCGAAATTTACCGTAATACTATTCGTCACAGAAGATCCGGAAGCACCTGCAGGAAGTGTCCACAAATAACTTGTCGCATTTGCAACAGGTGCGATAGAATATACCGCCATTTGATTCACACAAGCACCTGCAGCACCACTGATCGATCCGGCATTGCCAGGATTACCACCGGCTCCGGCAATGTTAAAATTAATAACACTGGAACAATTAGAATTATCAGTAATAGTTACAGTATGTAGTCCGAATGATAATCCGGTAGCGGTAAGGCCGGTCTGGCCATTATCCCAAAGATATGTGTAACCACCGACCCCACCACTAGGTGTTACTGTGGCAGTACCATCATTAGAACCACAATTAGCCGGTGTGCTAACAATTGATCCTTCAACTTTTGTAGGGCTTGTTAAGGTGACCGAAGCTGTTCCTGTACAGCTCATTGCATCTGTTACTGTATATGTAGTTGTACCTGCCACCTGATTAAATGTAGCAACACCGGTGTACGGAGCCGTTCCTCCTGTGGCACTGACATTAACAGGTGCTGTTCCGCCGAAGCAGGCAATCGCACCGGTTGGGGTTGCTGTAACTACCAGCGGGCTGCCTATTACATCCCAAACACATGTTGTGTTGTTGAATATTGCTGTCTCATAGCATGCAAGTGTTGGCATTGGCGGTTGTGTGCCCGTTACATCCCATACACATGTTGTGTTGTTAAATGTTGCTGTCTGATAACATGCAA
>CAYHFJ010000080.1:0-13993 GCA_964355885.1 uncultured Flavobacteriales bacterium | reverse complement strand
AGTGGAACTGGTACCATCTCCAAAAATCCAAAGATAAGTAGCTCCATTCAGATTGGTCGTTGTGTTTTGAAAATTAACATAAAATGGTGAGCAACCCTGTGATGCACTGGCAGTGAATGAAGCAACTGGTGTCGGTAAAACCCGGATCGGTTGTGGAAGATCAAGTGTGTCACTGCATCCATGACTATTTGATACGATCAGTGAAACTTCATAGTCACCTATCTGCTGATATTCATGAATTGGATTCTCATCCGATGAAATACCGCCATCACCAAAGGTCCAGATTGAATTGGTTTGGCCTATTGAAGTGTTATTAAATGAAGCGGTATAAGGTTGGCAACCGTTTAAATTTGGTGTTGAGAACAGAGCTTCTGGTGTTGGGTGAACGTATATTTTCTGGGGTAATTCATAATACGAATTACATCCTGCCGTATCGTGTGTTACTAACGAAACAGTAAAAATTCCGGTGTCCTGGAAAGTATGTGTCGCATTGGTGCTAACATCTGAATATCCATCGCCGAAATTCCAGCTCCAGTCTACCGCATTTTGAGATTGATCTGTGAATTCGACATCAAAAGGAGCGCAACCTTCAAAGGCGGAGGCGACGAAATGCGTCACAGGACCTAATACCTGAATGTATTGTGGCCTTATCAGGGTATCACTACAACCCGAATTATTTTTAACAATCAACGACACGGTATAGATACCAGGATCATTGTAGATGTGTGATGGAGTTTTATTTGTAGAGGTAGTACTGTCGCCAAAATCCCATAGGTAACTATTCCCGTCTACAGAGAGATCCGTGAAGTTTACCAGAGATGGTGCACATGCATATATATCCGGTGTCATAAAATTTGCACGGGGCTCTACCGCGTGAATTTTTGCCGGCATGAAAGCTGTATCAGCACAACCACCATATAAAGGACTTGCATAAGAGATCAGCCTGACATCATATATTCCGGCCTGAGTATAAGTATGGCTGGGATTAGTAAGAGTTGAGGTGGTTCCGTCTCCAAAATCCCAAAAGAAATTATAGCCATTGTTTGATGCATTTGAAAAACTCACTTGTACCGGGATGCATCCGGAATCTACAGATGTTGTAAAGTGAGCCCGCAAAGGAGAGATGGCAGGGGAGGTGGCTGTGTCTTTACAGCCATGAATATCCACAATAGCAAGACGAATCGGTCTGCCGTTGTTTTGTGTATACGTTGTCGTTGGATTTTGAACTGTTGATGAATCACCATTTCCGAATACCCAGCTCCACGAAACTGCATTTGCACTCAGATCCGAAAACTGTACATTGAATGGCATGCAAATGTTACTTGTTATCCAGGTAAATGCCGCGTATGGCGTATCTACTCTGATATAGTTTGGAAATTCAATATAACTGACACAACTTCCGCTGAAAACAGTCAAGCTTACATCGAATACTCCCGGATCCATATATGGATGAAGAGGATTAGAAAGAGAAGAGGTACTACCATCTCCGAAATCCCACAAATAGGCTTGTCCATGTTGGGATTGATTCGTAAAGAGTACATTCAGACTTTCACATCCTTGTGTTCCACTGGATGCGAAAGCCGCAACCGGAAGATTCACGGTTATCGCGGGATTCATCTGGAATGTTTGAGTGCATCCTGCAATATCCGTTACAGTAAGTGAAACAATGTAGACACCTTCCGCGGTATAGACATGCGTTGGTGCTGCAAGCGTGGATGTAGTACTGTCTCCGAAATCCCAAAGATAACTTGCATAGTTTTGCAGACTGGAAATAAAATGAACTGTATCCATTCCGCATATTTCATTTTCACTGGCCATCAATGGGCTTACAAAGTTTGAAAATATAGAGGTTGAGATAGCACTTCTACATCCCATCGTATCCGTGACAGTTTGGGTTATAATATAGTTTGGTAAGCCGCTCGTATATATATGAGTCGGGCTCTGCAATGAAGAGAGTGTACTGTCTCCGAAATTCCATTGCCAGTACGCCGCATTCTTAGAAGTGTCCTGCAGCATTACCAGAGTATTATTACAGGTGGCATTCTGATTCACACTGAAACCCGCCTGGGGACCGGAAACTCTCACGATGCTGTCCATGCGCTGTACCTGCACAATTCCAAGTGTGTCCGTCGCTGTGAGAACTACGGTGTAAATTCCCGGTGTGGTATAGGTATGTTGTGGATATTGTTGAGCGGATGTGGCACCATCACCGAATTCCCAGAACCAGGATGAAAACCCCGGAATAGTTTGTGTGAAGGTTACCGATAAAGGAGTACACCCACGCTGAACGACAGGGTTGCCACTGTTTCCAACATCGACAGAGGAAGTATCGGGATTACCAAAAATGAATGGCGGTGGATCATAAAATAGTGTACAAACACCGTTAGATATTATCAGCGTGACGTTATAACCCGCGGATGACTGGAATAGATGCAGAGGATCTTCAAGTGTTGATGTGCCCCCGTCTCCAAAGTCCCAATACCAGCTCGTGGCACCAACTGAATTTGCATAAAACTGAACTCTCGCAGGAAAGACTGTATCCAACGGAACACCGTAAAAATTTGCTCCGAATGGTGCATAGTAGACACTGTTACTTTGCATAGTGGTGTATGAACAGCTGTCAGATGTTGTAATTGTAAGTGAGACACTATGATAACCCGGACTGTTAAAAGTATGATTGGGATGTTGCTGAGTACTTGTTGTTCCGTCACCGAAATCCCAAAGCCATGAAACAGCATTCAGGGAAGTATCTCTGAAAGTAGCTTCCCATGGTGGGCAAATAGTTGCCGTATGTGTAAAACCGGCATTTCCTCCGCGTACATCGAAGGTGCTGAAAGTTGGAATTGTTTGTGTGCAACCGCCGCCCGCTGACGTGGTTGAAAGTGATACAGTATACAATCCGGGTGTGGAATAGGTATGCACCGGATTCTGAAGTGTTGATGAAGTGCCATCACCAAAATCCCATGTCCAAGATGTGGAACCAACAGTTGCATCTGTAAACTGTGTAGTGAGTGGAGCGCAGCCGACACTTGTCGGTGGCGGAACATAATTAGCGACAGGATTGATTGTCTGAATGAACGATGCTTTGGTAAGTGTGTCTGTACACCCAAGAGAATCACGTACTATAAGCCTGACATCAAAATTTGAAGATGTGTTGTACGTATGTGAAGGATTTTGCAAGGTTGAAGTAGTTCCATCTCCAAAATCCCAAAGATAAGTCAGGCCGGCAGGTGGAGAGAGGTTCGTGAAATTGACAGTGATAGGGGGACAACCAATCCGCTTATCAGCGGTAAACATGGCTTTGGTTTTGGTTACCCTGACAATATTATAATATACAATGCTTTTTGTGCATCCGCCCGGCCCCCAGCATTTTAGCGTCACATTAAAGGTGCCGCTGTTAGTATAGGTATGAACCGGATTTGGATCGGTTGAGGTGGTGCCATCTCCGAAAACCCAGAGGCAGGAGGTGTAATTTGTGGAGGTGTTGTTAAATTGAACCGTGAGTGGTCCGCATCCAACGCTATTGATATAGGTAAAACTGGGTGCCGGTTTTGTGACCGCATGAATCAGATTGGTTTTCACAATCGTATCCGAACATCCATTTGCAGTAGCAATTGTCAGTGTCACTGTATACACTCCGGGCTGGGTGTATGTATGTGAAGGAGCATATTGAAGAGACGAAGTTCCATCACCGAAATCCCATTTTATGTAAGTGACAAATATTACGGTTGTTGTAAAATTAACCGCCAGTGGCGCGCAGCCACTGTCAATGTTATTACTGAAGGTTGCCCAGTTTGCCTGAGATACCTTAATCTTTGTAGGTACATCCGAAGTGTCACTGCATCCATAAGAATTCGAGACAATCAACGATACGTTGTAATTTCCCGAGCTTGCATAGACATGACTTGGATTCTGAAGTGAAGAAGTGGTTCCGTCACCAAAATTCCATTGCCATGAGTTGCTCCCGGCTATACTATTATTAAATTGAAAGACAGTCGAAGGGTCACAGCTCGATGTAGGAGTAGCTGTGATGGCTGCATTTGGCTTCGGATAAATTGTTATATACTGATTCTTTATTTTAATGTCCTGACAACCGAATGCATTTGTTGCGATTAATGTGATTGTAAACGTTCCGGATTGTGAGTAAGTATGTTGTGGATTTGTCTGAGTAGTGGTCGTACCATCACCAAAGTCCCATAGGTAAGTAGAGGCACCATTCGATGTGTTTACAAAGGAATAACTATTATTGTCGAGACAGGATGCCAGTGCGGCAGAATAAAAATCAGCATTTGGTTTTCCGTGAACGCTCACATAATTAGTATATGTAACCGTATCACTTCCTCCTAGTCCATCATAAGCAATAAGAGAAATGGTATAAAAGCCTTGAACAGTATATAGATTTGTCGGATTTGGCAGTGTAGAAGTATTTCCATTTCCAAGATTCCAGAAATAGGAGACAGCACCACTTGAAGTATTGGTAAATTGAATATTTAAGGGGATACATCCGGTGTTCCGGTTTGCAGTGAATGATGCCAATGGGCTACCTTGTACCGAAACGAGAGCTATAGACAATACTAGCGTAAGCCAGCTTTGTCTTTGAAATAATTTTTCTACTAATTTCAGCGTATGGGTTCCCATTTTTTAATAAATTATTTACCGGATATCGGTACTCCTTCCGTAACAAGGAGTACAAACCGGTTAGGTGATTATTTCACCTGAACCAGTCTGCTATTCTTATCCAGAAATAAAGGATTATCCGGAGATGTCACCATACGAGCATCAGCCTCAGCGACAAGACTTCCTTCATTATTGATCTGTTTGATACGGTATTGAGAAGTACCCGTCATCGGTTTTGTGTCAACCCAGCTATATAGGAGTTCAAGTGGTGATCCGATACCTTCCTTCAAACCTACAGGCTCAAATTCTTTACCGTCTGCTGAACGCTCTATTACATAGATACAATCTTCCGAATTCTCTTTCGCGACCCAGTTCAGATAGACTTTTCCTGAATTGAATACAATAGTTTCCTTTACGAATTCCAACTTACCGGAAGCTTTACTTGCTGTCGCCGGTGCCTGAGCAAAAACACTCACCGTCGCGAATACCAGTACATAAAGGATGACGAGTTCAAGTACATAGACAAAGAAGCGGTTGCCATCTGCCTTTGTTTTCAGGGACTGAAATTTGCGGCTTGCCTGCATTCCATCCTGTGTTGTTGATGTAATTGTTTTCATTTAGAAGGGGTTTAAATTCTTATGACCAATATATACTCATACATACTATGTCAGTTCCTGTAATTAGCAGGACATCTTACATGTGTAAGAAAATGAACTTATATCCCCTTATATTTATTTAAAAACGCTGAATTTCTGACATAATGGACGAAATAAATGAAAATGACTCCTTTTCGAGACAATTTGAATTGTGAGATATGCCTTCATTCTGACGCTACAAAATTTTAGGTCTGTGTATCCTAAACCAATAATCAGCGTTATACACCTTCAAGAAACTGAATCTAAAATCTATACATCAAAGGATATGGAAACTTTAAACAAGACCATTAAAAAGTTGAATGACGGTGAATACCAAGAGTTACTGTCCGCTGTTGCCGGAAGGAAAAATAACAAACCTTATCTGGTGCTGGAAGCCGCAAGAAAAAACAGCTACGACGAAAATCAAATGATGGAGATGCTCGGTGTAAACCCCAGTACATATTATACCTTGAAGTCACGGTTGAATGAAAGGATTGCTCAATATCTTTCACAAAATGTGAAAAATCCTATCGGCGCGTTAAAAGATAAAGTAGCAATGGTTCCGGCCATGGTTTTTGGGAATGACCGTGAAGTCTCCATACGGGCATTGAAGAATCTGGAGAAGCAGTTAATTGAATACGATCTTTCTAATGAGTTGATCGTTGTATATAAAGCACTTGCTCGACTAAGCATGTATAACGGGGATTATAATTTCTATGAGAAAGAATATAACCGACACGTAGCTTATTCTCTTGCCGTGGTTAAAGCGGAAGATCTTTTTTACGACTTTGTTAAACGCGCGGGAAATTATATGCTCACCCGCGACGAACGGGACCTGGAATTGGTGCAGGCAAATTTAAGAGAGCTTACAAATATTTCAGAATTATATCATGGTCACCGCTTGTTTGTGATGTACAATTTGGTACGAATCTATTCTCTTTGCCTTTTCACAAGCCGTGTGGAAAATCTTAAGGCCCTGGAGATTGAAGTTGACAATGTATTGCAACAGATCAGAAAACATTTTGAAAAATATGAGTTAGATACATTTTACCAGAGCATCCGTTTCATGGTAGATTACTTGTATTTTGAATACTATCAGAAAACAGGTAACATGGCAAGGGCTGATCATTATTATACTATCATAAACAAAGATGTTCCTGAGATTGCATTTAAGCCGGTGTTCAGTTTCTATGTTACACAATACCTGGAATCAAAGCTTGAACGTTTCCTTCAGAATAATAATATCGAACAACTGACAGACCTGAATGCTGATCTTGAAAGTAATTTTGAAGTAGATGTTAACGAACCATATCCATGTCTTTCCTTCCGTAAATTTCAGGCAGTAACTAAGTTTTACGAAGGTGACTTTTCCGCGGCTGCTCGTGTAATAAATAATCTGCGCAACGAATTGTCAATGAAGAAATTTCTTTTTACTGACGTGGAATACAAATTATTTCAAGCTCTTCAGTATTGTCTTCAGGGTGAAGATGGTCTCTGCAGTCAGTTATTGCAAAGTGTAAAACGTCAGATTAGCGAGGACGAAGAGTTATTTGGTCCGGCCATCCTGTTTATTAAGATGTTGAAAGCGGCTATCAAACCCGAGGAGTTCAGGAAGAAAGTGAAACGATTAACAGAGATCTACAATGCTTTTCAGGAATCAAATTCAGGACGTAAGCGCATCCTTTGGTATGTGAAAATGGACGAGAACATGATACGCCGACTGGCAAATCCTATCAAGGATTAATTTCTTCTGAAAATCCAGACCTAAGGTTCTGTCATGTATTATACTAAAAAAAGAAGCCTGTTGAAATTATTTCAACAGGCTTCTTTAAGTATGAAGTATTTTCTGATTTAAAAGTTGATTGCGTCCAGGTATTTTTCGTTGAGTGGTTTATTGACATACTTCACCACATACTGATTTGTCGACGCACGGTTAATATCTTCCGGACTGATAGAAGATGACAGAACAATTACCTTTGAATTATTCCGGATTTTTTCTGATAATTTTTCGAATTCGATTAAAAATCCAAATCCATCCATTACCGGCATGTTCAAATCCAGAAAAATTAATTGAGGCATTACCGATTCATTTCCTTCATTTTGCTTCAGAAACTGAAGAGCGGCATCGGCAGAATTTTTAACAATTACTTCCCTTGAGAACAGATTTGTTGTTATGATCCGTTCATTGATAAAATTATCAATGTCGTTATCGTCGATCAGAAGAACTCGCTCAAATTTGTATTTATCGTCTGAGGTTTTCATGTGTTGATCGTTAGAGGTTTGAGGCCTTGGTGGTGATGAGTGGAATCGAACCACCGACACAAGGATTTTCAGTCCTTTGCTCTACCAACTGAGCTACATCACCTTTATTTTCTTTTTAAGCGTGCGCAAAATTAGGAAAAAAATCAGTCTGTCAAAATTATTTTCCCTGTTAGCATGAGAGATGAGACCGCAATACAGCTCAAAATTTTATCTTGTGCGAAATATGAGCTTTAGCGTGAATCTTACGATAGATATGGGGAATACATCCACTAAAGTGCTTGTATTTGAAAAGAATGCTGTCGTCTTCAGGAAAGTGTATAAGTCCTTTGATATGAAGGCTGTCAGAGTATTACTGGATAAATTCAAGCCAGATTCCGCGATCATTTGTTCAGTGGTTAAAACACCTTCCCGCCTGCATACATATCTGCATCGAAACACCAATCTCATTGAACTCAACAATGAAACGCTTATACCCGTCAAAATGATGTACGATACGCCTGAAACACTAGGCCCAGACAGACTTGCAGGGATTATTGGTGCTTCTGAATTATTTCCCAAAAGGAACGTTTTAGTCATTGATTTGGGTACTTGTATCAAATATGATTTTCTCACTGCCGGTAAACGCTATTTAGGTGGGAGTATTAGTCCGGGATTGCACATGAGATTGAAGGCTTTACATTATTATACAGACCGGCTTCCTTTGCTCAAACCTTCAGAGATCAAAGGATTTATAGGGAAAAGCACTAAGGAATCCATACTCACCGGTGTTCAGGTTGGCATGCTTGCTGAGATAGAGGGCTTCATTATGCGGTATAAAAAAGTCCATAGTCATATCAAAATCATACTTACCGGCGGAGATGCTCCTCGTTTTGCCGAACAATTAAAAATACCCATCTTTGCCGCCCCGGATTTAGTTGGTACCGGACTAAATAAAATATTGAATTTTAATGCTTAGAATAAAGAAGTTTTTTTTCTTCCTGCTCGTTTCAGCAGGATCATTTTTCTGCTCGGATGTTTACTCCCAGAATTCTTCCAGTTCTCCCTATTCCCGTTATGGACTGGGTGATTTGTTGTTTTCCGGATTTTCCAGAAATCTGGGTATGGGAGGAATTGGTCAGGGTCTCAACCACCCACTCAATCTCAACCCACTCAATCCGGCGAGTTACTCGGGACTTTGGCTCACAACTTATGAAGCAGGCGTAAACATGAGCCTGCAGGAATTGTCTTCCACTTCTGTAAGTCAGAATATCAGTACTGCTTCACTGGCTTATTTTGCTTTTGGCTTTCCTGTTAAAACTAAAAAATGGGGGATGGGTTTCGGACTACTTCCATACAGTAATGTCGGTTATTCAGTTGAAGAGATGAAGACGGATAATTTAATTATTCCTGAAAATCATACTTTCAAAGGTTCAGGTGGTCTCAATCAGTTTTATATCACCAATGGTTTTTCTCTGACAAAGAATTTCAGTGTAGGTATTACGGCATCTTATTTATTCGGCGTGGTGAATCAGGATCGCAGAGTAGAGTTTAATGATATTGCTTATTTTAATACCAATATTTCAAATTCCAATTCGCTTGGTTGGTTTCACTTTGACCTTGGTTTACAATATACCTTCGATAGTTTGCGCATAGCGCCTTCTGATTCTCTTCGGGCTATTGACGCGCAAATGAAAGTTGACAAGGATTCTTTGAATAAGTTGGATGATTTAATTTCAGCACAACAAGATGCTACAGAAAAATCAATTCTGCTTAGTCAACGTTCTTCTTTAGATTCCTTGATGCAGGTGCAAAAAAATTCCCGTGCTCTGGTCAAAAACAGATTAACAAAGAGTGATTGGGATTTGACTTTTGGATTAACCTTCGCGCCTGCCACTGATTTACGTGCCCATCAATCAATCATTGCCTATAATTTTAAATACCGTGATCCATCAACAAGGGAAGAAGTGATCATCCGTGACACTACGTTCAATGAAGACGGACTTAAAGGGAATGTACGCCTGCCCATGAGCGCGGGTTTTGGTTTTGCTCTGAAAAAAGGTAATCGCTGGTTATTTGGATCTGATTTCTCCATGCAACAATGGAGTGATTTTACTTCCTTCGGACAGGCAGATTCACTGGTAGACAGCTGGAAAGTCAGTCTGGGAGGGCAGTTCACTCCTAATGACCGTGCCATCAAATCATATTGGAAACAAATTCAATATCGCGCGGGGTTTCATTATGCAAAATCTTTTTTGGAATTGAATGGAACACATCTTGATGAAATGGGCGTTTCTCTTGGCTTTGGTTTCCCCATTCGTCGTGCAGGAACAACCGTACAGTTTACCGCGGAAGCTGGTAAAAGAGGCACCACTCAGAATAATCTTATCGAGGAAAAGTATCTCAGGTTCACTCTTGGATTTAGCCTCAATGACAGATGGTTCATTAAACCGAAGTATGATTGAGATTCATTGTTTAATTGGGATGGATTATTCTGTAAACTATTCAAAGAAAATATCCGCGGTATAAAAAAATTTTGAAGGCAGTGAATTCAAAAATATTTTTCTCAATTCCGCCTTTGACACCGATACGTAAGTAGTAATTTCTCATGAACGACAAGTCGAAACGGCATATTTCTATTTGGCTTTTTTCCGGTTGTTTCCTGATTTTTTTAATGGTTATTATTGGAGGCATCACCCGCCTGACAGGCTCAGGCTTGTCGATTACTGAGTGGAAACCAATAATGGGAAGTATTCCTCCTCTTAATAATCAGGACTGGCAAATCGCTTTTGATAAGTATCAAGAGATACCCCAATTTCAAAAAATTAACGCTCACTTTGAATTGGATGATTTTAAGACAATTTATTGGTGGGAATATTTTCACCGCTTGTTGGGACGAGTGATCGGAATTGTATTTCTGTTGCCTTTTATATATTTCGTCAGTACAAAGCAAATGGATCGAAGTACCATAAAAAAATCTTTGTTTCTCTTTTTCCTTGGTGGATTACAGGGATTTCTCGGGTGGTATATGGTTAGCAGCGGACTTACAGAGCGAACAAGTGTAAGTCATATTCGCTTGGCTATTCACCTGATGACCGCACTCATCACCTTCGGTTTTACTTTCTGGTATGCTCTTGAATTAAGAAATCCTTCAGGAAATAATAAACAATCCAGGGTATCTGCCGAAACCATCAGAATAATTTTCGCCATTCTTATGCTTCAGATTGTTTATGGAGCCTTTGTGGCAGGGATGCATGCGGGAAAAATGTATACTACTTTTCCGTTGATGGATGGACAGGTAATTCCGAAAGATATGGGCACATTAGAACCATTGTATTTGAACATGCTCAACAATCCCGTAACAGCGCAATTTATTCACAGGCTTTTTGCATGGCTGTTGTTATTCCTGATTGCAAAGGTATGGTGGTCATCAAGAAAAATGGGAATGAATAAAGCCCAAAGACAAGCAATGAATATTGTTTTGCTTGCTGTTGTCGTTCAGTTTTTATTGGGAGTGTTCACATTATTAACAAAGGTTGAAATCACACTTGCTTCGTTGCATCAGATAGGTGCTTTTTTTCTCTTTAGCTCAATGATCTATCTGCTTTTTCAGTTTCGGATCCGACGAGAATCGGTATAAAATTTTGGCTGGTGCATTTTTAACCTTGCATTACAGAGCAAACCTGCAACCAATTCCAATCAACCATTCAACAGCAAAAAAAGAATGATTGGCTTTTGCCTCGTCAACAGCAAGTACGTCAACATAATTTGCCCAGACACCTTTGAAACCTGTTTCCAGAAAAAAATGCTTCCCTAACTCATACCGGAGATCAGCCTCTACGCCAAAAATATAACCGGCGATGTGGTAGTTATTATTCTGACGTTTTTCGAAAATAGAAACATCGCTTTGAGGGACAACGATACCTGCTCCCGGTTTAACTACACCTTGCAGAGAATGTTTATGGTTCTTACTGACCAAAAGTTGATCACGCAAAAGAAAATTCAACATAATGAAATTGGCACCATTCGTGTGTTCAAATTGAACAAAATTTCTTGAAAGAACGATGTCCTTATCGATGACAGTATCGTGAATTGTGCCGGTTACATGGGCAACTTGATCCTGAATTAGAATATATTTAGCATGATCAAATCCGGCCTCTATACCAATTTTTCCATTTTTAAAATAATATCCTAAACGGTAAATAAATTGTGGAATAGAAATATCCTTATTAAACAGTTCGTCAAAATTTGGACGATCCTCCGCTTTTACATCATGTATTGTGAAGTCATAGGATTCGGGGCCTGTATTTTTAAAATGTAAATCACTTTTTGAAAACCAGTCTTTGTTATAGCCCCAGGTAAAATAAAAAGAACCTTTTTGTTTCTTTGATTTCTCCGCTGAGGTGGAATCCTGCCCTGAGGCATGCTGACCGCCCATAGCAATAAGCAACAATAAATATAATAATTTGCGTCGATTCATAAATTAATTTCCTGACGAAAGTAGTATTTTACCTGAAGATTAGTATGAATTTTAGTGAGAAGATTTCGAAATATTTTTTTAATCTCTCCAGGAGAATAAATCCTCATTTCCACTGAAAGGATTCGAGCAAGTGCCTGATGTCTTTTTCAACATACCCTAAAACAGGTGCTAATGAATCCGGATTTGGTGGCGCATAAAAGTACAAGGAGCCTCGTAAAAAGTGTTTTGTACTATCAGTAAGGTAAAATTGAAGAGCGGAGGCGGCACTTCCTTTAACATGAAATACAGCACCATATTTTTTTAAGCTAATGTCACTCAGTGATTCTTCTTCTATCCCGGAAGCCTTTGTGATGTGCTTCATGGACAAGCTCCTGCTATCTTCAATAAAGTGTTCCAGATTATTGTCTACTTCCTTATAACTCAAATATAAAGTACCTTTAAATGGAATAAATTCAAGATTGATCCAACAAGCTTCTGCTTGAGGATTGGGATCCTTGAAAACTTTTGAATAAGAAGGAATCTCAAAAGAATATGGACATGCGGAATCCCGATAGATACTGTACGTTTTTTCAGGCATTTCGATGCGGAAATAACCCCTTGGCTTTGGAATAAAAGTTTCATCACATCCTGTGAATAATAGAGTGATGACAAGCGGCAGGAGAGTCAAAATTAAGGGTGATCTATGATTATGCGAGTCCATGGAATCCCGGTCATTTTCAGGTAAACTCACCTTCACCCGTTTGATTCTTTTTCTATCTGCGGATTCGATGGTGAAACGAATATTATTATAAGTAATTACTTCGTTCCGTTGAGGAATTCCGCCCTTTAATTCGAGGAGTAATCCTGCAAGTGTATCAGCCTGATCTTCCGAATTTGTTTCGAGCATTTTTCTGTCAATTTCCATGACCCGATACAAATCATTGAGTAAAGCCTTTCCCTCAAAAATAAAATTGTGATCATCAAGCTTTGAATAGGAAAGTTCTTCATCGTCGTATTCATCATTGATTTCACCAACAATTTCTTCCAAAATATCTTCAAGGGTTACTATGCCTGAAGAACCTCCATATTCATCTATAACTATGGCCAGGTGAATTTTCTTCTCTTGAAATTCCTGTAACAGATCATTTATTTTTTTGCTTTCCGGAACAAAATAGGCAGGACGTAAAAGTTTCAACCAATCAAATGTTCCATCGTTTTCCTGATCGAGATAGGGGAGAAGATCTTTGATATAGAGAACACCTGTTATTGAATCCAATGAATTTTCATAGACAGGAATTCGTGAATATTTATGTTCAACAATGACTGGAAAAATATCACTAAAAGAAAGCTCACTGTCAAATGCAACCACATCCATTCTGGGTTTCATAATCTGCTTCACATCTATATTTCCAAAGCGTGCGATTCCTTTCAGAATCATTTTCTCTTCTTCAGGTGTATTTTTATCTGAAGTGATTTCAATAGCGTGTGTAAGTTCATCAGAGGAAACATCGTATCCTTTGAGAACAATTCTCTTATCAACAAAAGAGCTGGATAAAACTAATAAGGTGCTTAAGGGCCTGCATAATCTATCCGTAATATATACCATAAAAGCACTCATTTTCGAAAAACGGATAGCGTTTTGTCGCGCCCAGACTTTTGGCATTACTTCACAGAATAAAACAATCACAAACGTTAAAGCGACTACCTGAATAACGAATCCTATGACTTCATGCCCGCTAAAATCAAAAATTTGCTGAATCAACAGGGAGCTGATCACAACGATCGAAATATTTATAAAGTTAACCGCGATGAGCATTGTCGCCAGAAGACGTTTTGGTCGTTCCATCAGCTTGTAAACAAGCCTCTCGGTGCTGATTTTGCTGTCTTTCAGTTGAGAGAGTTCACTTGAACTTATACCAAAAAAAGCTGTCTCTGCACCCGAATAAAAGGCAGAAAGAAATAAGCAGATAAATAGGGTGAAAACTTCTATGAAAAAGCTTACGCTAAAAGTAAAAGATGGGCGAAGAAAGGGAGATGAATCCTC
>CAYHFJ010000079.1:0-14245 GCA_964355885.1 uncultured Flavobacteriales bacterium | reverse complement strand
TTATTTTAAGCAGTAGCACAGATACCCCGTCCGCTTGCGGCGGGGTAGTTCATTTGCCACGAATGCACGAATATTTCTTTATTGCCGTGATTGGCAGTTTATGTTATACCACCCAAGCTTTTCGAAAAATGAAATAAGTTCCGTAGAATGACTAACTTTTGACTTGTGACTTAGTCGAGTTACTTGATTGCACGAATACACTGCCAAAGATTTCTATGCCAAATGCTGCATTGCTATTATTTTCGTTTTTCCTTGCCTCGCTTAAACAGGCTGCTCTTAATTCCTGAGAGGATGGATTTGAAGCAATAATTAAAAATAAATTTTTCCGGATCTCTTTCGAATTCTATTGTGCCTTCTCTGACCTTATCTCCGGGTGAGGGATTTGAATCCAGCATAAAGTTATGAGTAACTATTGAATAAATTGCATCATTGAATACAGTCTTAAAATCCTTATCGGAACTTTTGGGATCAATATGCAGGTCATGATAAATCATTGTGAGTGTGCCGGTTGATTTATGATTAGTAGCGTGAAAATTAAAATGCATCGCCTCAATTTTTCCGGAATTAGCATATAAAAAAGCATTGTTTTCAAGCATGGGATTCAACTCCTTTACAGCAAGGCTGGCCAGATTTCCACTCACATTGAATGAATTGTTTTTGTCGAATAATTTTGCTTTCAGCGAGACATCCATTTTACCTTTTCCCATCAAAAGTGCTTCGGCAGTTAATTCCAGAAAAGCATCTTCTTTTTTATAAATAGTATCGTTCGTTATTTTATAGATCTTCGCATTGATTTCTTCGAAATTAATCTTTCCCGCATTGGTTGAATTTTCAATATGCTCAATGTATGTGATGCTTCCATTGAAAAGGTGCGTAGAGTCAATATGGAAATTGCCGGGATAATCGTAGATCAGATCCTGGAAAGTGGGTCTTACCTGATGTTTAAAAACTTTTCGCTTGTCACGAAAAACCTCCATCTTCATTTTCTCTATTTCTAAATATGAACTGACAACACTTTTGGATTTTAAATAATCTAAAGCAGAAAAATCAACTAAAGAAATATTGTTAAGTTCTGCTTGGATGCAATCCGTTTGAAATTTACTTCGTGATGTGAAATCATAGTTATCATAATTTGGATGAATTGATAGTTCATTTACTGTTAACTTTCCTGAATTTTCTGAATATAGAATTCCTACAGCTTTATATTCATACAGGCTATCAGCTGAAACTGAAAGGACTTCTCCAGCTTTGAAATCTAGGTCGTCTACACTGCTGATGGAAAGTGTGTCATTTTTTGAGATAACAAAATGAGAAATGTTTCCGAATCCATCTTTTAACACATAAGTTAACGCGGAAGAAGTGTTTTTAATGTTAAAGGCTATATTATCCAATACTACTTTATCAATATTAATATTAACGGAGGAAAGTGTTGGTGACTTTTTCTCCTCTGGAATTTTGATTTTGCCATTAAGGCTTCCATTGGAAATGCTCACTTCCCTGATGTCTATATCTTTATTAAAAATAGCATTAGAAAGATCTATTCCTTTGAGTTTTATATACGCTATTTCTCCATATAATTTATGAATGCTGTCCGCCTCCGGTTTCGAACTGATTTTAATAGTTTGCAACTCGATTCCTGCTTTCAAGAACAAAATATCGACATCTTCTATTTCCACAACAAAATCGCTGTCCATTTCCAGGAGTTTTGCCTGTAATTTTTTCCCAATCCAGGGTTCAACGAGGAACACCGTCAAAATTTTAATCAACAAAATAAAGGCAACTATTCCCAGTAAAATTTTTAAAACTGCTTTCCATTTCATGCTTTGAAGTCAAGTGTTGAATAGGGTAGGTTTTTTGGTTACTTACATCTTTTAATAATGAAATAATCGGCTTTTCAATAAGACCCGGTAATTTACTCATTTTCATGTGAAGCTAAAAGTATTTTCTTTTGTCGGTGAATTTGAAATGTAATCGAATTAAATCGGATTTTTCCCCAATAAAATTATTTATACCAACCTGCATACATCACATACCTGTCAGCTAACTCCTCTAAGAGATCTCTTTGTTCCGGACTAATGGCCTTGAGTTTTTTGGCCGGACTCCCGGCATAAATAAACCCGCTTTCTACAATTGTGTTTTCAAGCACTATTGAACCGGCAGCAATTATACTGAAGGGCTCAATCACCACATGATCCATTATGATAGCACCCATTCCTATCAGTACATTGTCTTTGATTGTGCATCCGTGAATGATAGCCTTGTGACCTATGTTAACATTGTTTCCGATTGTAGTTGCCGCCTTCTGATAAGTGCAATGGACAATGGCCCCATCTTGAATGTTTACTTTGTTTCCTATCCGAATGAAATTTACATCGCCCCTGATCACCGCGTTGAACCATACACCGCAATCATCTCCCATTATTACATCACCTGTAATTGTAGCATTTTCAGCTAAAAAGCAGCTCTTACCGAGAACCGGTAATACTTTACGGACGGGTAGAATGAGTGCCATGATTTCCGGAATTAGGAGATTCACTTAAATATTTTGTAAATTTATGCTTTCAAATCGATTCATGAAGTATCTACGATTTATTCCGGCAATAGCATTTCTTTTTCTAAGCGTCTATGCTTGTAAAAAGCCTGACGAATTTCCCTTGGTTCCCTTTATTGAGTTTAAGTCTATTACTTCTGCCAAGGATATTCAAGGATATGATCAAAACGTGTATGTAGTTGTTTCTTTTACTGATGGGGATGGAGATATTGGATACCATAGTCGTGAATCCGGCTTAAATGATGCAATCTTTGACGATCCTTTAAGCCAGTATTATAATAATTTTATTGTGAAGACACTTATTCTTCAGAATGGCATCTGGAATTCAATTGACACTCCCATAAGTGCGAGGATTCCTTTTTTAACTCCCGAAGGGCCGAATAAAGCCTTACGGGGTGAGATCAGCCGGGAGTTTACGGTACCCATTCCTCTTGTGCAGGATACATTACGGTATGAAATTTTTATTTATGATCGCTCTCTGAACAAAAGCAACACGATTACCACATCGGAAATTATTCTGAATACTCATTGATATTCCGCTCATTCGATTTTATGGGATTCGCCTGATGCATCATTTTGGGTGTATCGCTTTCGAAAAATCCAATTCGGAAATCATCCTGGTTCATTTTAATGAATTCCCCCTTGCCACTAAGGTAATCCGCAAGGTATTCCTGTTCTGTTTGTCCCGGTGTAGGAATAAGCACAGCTGTTTTTCCCAGTACTTTTAGATCCATTATACTTGAGTACCCTGCCCGGCAGACTATCAGGTCAGATTTTTGAATGACTTTTTCCAGATCAGTTTGCCCCAGATGGGATATGATTAGCAGATTTTCACCTAACATTTCTCTTTTTTTATGTTCCGGTTTACCTTGAATAAGAATTGCCTTTTTGCTTATTGAACTTTGTTGTGATCGTATTTTATTTTCCAGTTCTGATCGTTGTGGTTCCGGACCACTGAGAATAAAACAGAGTGAATAACGGTCATCTTTTTGATCTTCGGAATCATTTTTTAAATCCTCCTGTTGCTTTGAATTAAATCTTGATAGCCAGCCTATATATTTTGTATTGCCGGGTAATTTATATTTATGTGAAAGTTCTCCGCTAAGGTTTCCGTCTCCTTCTATATCAGGGATCCAGCATTCGGTGTATTTATTCATGAACCATTTCACGATTTTATGCAATAGTGGTTCCAGAAAATTTATTGCTACCGGACATTTGATCATCACCTGATGCGTGATAAATACACATCTCTTTTTTCCCGACCACATTCCGTACCTGTTGTCAGAGATTACTTCATCAATTTTTTTGTTGTCAATGAATTGACTGAGCCATTTGTGTTCTTTGTAGATGTTCCATAAGATGCGCGGACTTTGAAAGAGTATCATCAGCCAGAGAGGAATAGTATTGGAGTAACGAACATTGTATGCCGGTGATGAAACGAATTCGAGATCAGGGAATTCTTGTTTCAGATAGTGTTGAGCACGACCGTTTGCAGTAATGATTACTTCATTTTGTTGTTCCAGAAGGGCACGGATGAGTGGAACGCAGCGGGTAGCGTGCCCTAATCCCCAATCGAGTGGTGCCACTAAAATTCCGCGTTTTGTCATTTACAAAGTTTGAACAAATGTAGGAGATTCTATTCATTCGGAATGGGTTACTTTTTTTGAATTGATGGAATCGGAGGGTCGTTGTTTTAACCCATCTTATGCAATAGATTTTTTTCTATTGCATAAGATGGGTTAAATGCCATTAAATAATAGAGTTCGTCGATATCAATCAAACAATCTTTTCTATTTTTGCAGCTTCATTATTATGGCTAAGACAAAACTCAGACGATTCGCGGAGAATGATAGTTTTTCTCATTTGATCCAGCAAGACCGAAGGTATCCCATACCCGAACATGCCTTAAAAGGAAACTGGAACCGGGACTTTTTTAAACGAAATGCACCGCTTGTTTTGGAACTTGCCTGTGGCAGGGGAGAGTATACCATTAATTTGAGCAATAAATTTCCGGAGAAAAATTTTATTGGTATCGACTGGAAAGGAGCAAGGTTATGGCGGGGCGCAAAGACAGTTGATGAAGAGAATTTAATTAATGTTGGCTTTCTTCGAATTCAGATTTTGAATATCATGAGCTTCTTTGACAGAGACGAAGTAGATGAGATCTGGATCACTTTTCCTGATCCACATCTGCAGGTGAGTCGGGAGCAGAAACGCCTCACCTCTCAGCGATTTTTAAATTTGTACCGGCAATTTATGAAGCCCGGTGGTATTATCAATTTAAAAACGGATAGTAAAACACTGTACGATTACACACTTGCTGTCATAGCTGAACAAAAACTGGAGATTATTAAACAGACGGAGGATGTATATTCATCATCTTTGTTGGATGATATCCTTTCCATCCAAACAACCTATGAAAAAATATGGTTAAAGGAAGGTTTAAAAATCTGTTATGTACAATATCGATTACAAGAATAAATGAAGAAATCTCCCGGGAAGAAACTTGATTCTTTTTTTGAGCAGGTTTATGCTGTAGCACGACTCATTCCAAAAGGTCGTGTTACCTCGTATGGTGCCATAGCAAAATACCTTGGGACTGTCCGTTCAGCAAGAATGGTTGGATGGGCAATGAATGGAGCTCATTCTGTTCGTCCGAAGGTTCCGGCGCACCGTGTGGTGAACAGGGTCGGTTTGTTAACCGGAAAGCATCATTTTTCCGGACCGGATCGCATGCAAATGCTGCTGGAGAAAGAAGGTTTAATGGTTAAAAAGGATCAAATTATTAATTTCAAAGAATGTTTCTGGGATCCGGTGCTGGAACTGGAGTTTGATTAGGCAAGGGAGATCGAGGAAGACAAAGGTTTGACGAATTTTAATATTATTTAGAGTCATTCATCATTTCGCGCTTTTCAGCCTCCTTTTTCTTTTATTCTATGCTTATGCATACTCTGAATTGCAGGGATAAAAGCTGCATTTTCATTACCTTTACGTTCTAATTGATTTGCTATGCCTATTACCAAAGAACAAGTTATTGAAGCCTTAAAGAACGTGATCGAGCCGGATCTGAAAAAAGATCTGATCACTCTGAATATGATCGAAAATATTGTAGTCAATGGCCTCGATGTAAGTTTTACAGTCGTTCTCACAACACCCGCTTGCCCCTTAAAGGCTTTAATCCAATCGGCTTGTGTTAATGCCATTATTCATTTTGTTGACGAGAAAGCAAATGTTACCGTGAACATGACAGCACGTACAACGAGCGGTCGTAAAAAAGAAGAATCTCTATTGTCAGGTGTAAAAAATATTATTGCCATTGCCAGTGGTAAGGGTGGAGTGGGTAAGTCAACAGTAGCGGCAAATCTTGCTGTGGCTCTTGCCAGAAAAGGCGCAAAAGTTGGTTTGATCGATGCGGATATCTACGGACCTTCTCAGCACATCATGTTTGGAGTGGAAGGAGAGAAGCTTTTTGTAAATGAGAGAGAAGGGAAATCTTACATGCTTCCAATAGATAAATTCGGAATTAAAGTTTTATCAATCGGAATGCTCGTTGATCCTGATCGCGCCATTCCATGGAGAGGCCCGATGGCATCTAAAGCATTGCAGCAATTGTTTAGTGACGCAGAATGGGGAGCCCTCGATTATATGTTGATTGATCTTCCTCCCGGAACCGGTGATATTCACCTCACTTTAGTTTCGGCTGTTCCGGTCACCGGTGCTGTTATTGTAAGTACACCTCAGCATGTAGCACTGGCGGACGCTAAGAAAGGAATCAATATGTTTCAACTGGAATCGATCAATGTACCTGTACTTGGATTGATAGAGAACATGAGCTACTTCACACCGGAAGAACTTCCAGAGAACAAATATTACATCTTCGGAAAAGAAGGGTGTAAAGATCTTGCCGATAAACTCAGCATTCCTTTCCTGGGAGAAATACCACTTGTTCAAAGTATACGGGAAGGTGGCGACAATGGTATCCCTATTGCGCTGGATGACCGTTCACCGATTGCAGATGCTTTCAATGAAGTTGCGGATAACCTGATACGACAGATTGCCATCAGAAACTCCACCTTGAAACTCACCAGTCCTGTTCAGACCACTGCCTATTAATTTGTTGTCAATTCAAATATTATAAAATATAAAATGTCTCCGGAACCAAGCCTTTTGGAAAGAGTGGAAAATGCACTCAGTCAACTCAGACCCTATCTTGAGGCGGACAGAGGAGATGTGACTCTCATCGAAATTACCGACGACATGGTTGTCCGTTTAAAGTTTCTTGGTGCTTGTCAGTCATGCAGTATGAGTGCCATGACCTTGAAAGCGGGAATTGAACAAACGATTCTTAGAATGGTGCCGGAAATTAAATCAGTGGAGGCAGAGCAATAACTCGTCCTGAAAGGAACTTGAGGTTTTCTGGCAGCCACCATTGTCTAAAAAGCCCTCTTGAAGAACGTGTCGACCTCATGCAGTTCACTCGCTCCTAAAAAGTCTTCTGAGATCTCCTTTTAACAATTTACTAATTATTTTCTGAATTGATATCTGAGTAATGAGTCATCTTGCTATTCAACTACAAATTTATTTCAGGAGGAAAGTATAATCCGTTCTTGGATTGTTGAAATGAAATCACTCTGATTCCTCCAGTTAAATTACATTGAAAATAACTACATGCCTTACTATTCAACCACAAGTTCCTTACAGGAAGACGGTGTCGTGAGTGGCTGGGAGGCGAGAAGAAACCCACAGGATTCCTTCGGAATTCTCCGCCTTTAATCACCTGCTTCCCTTGATTGCATTGGGTTCATTCTTTAGTCACTTTTGTAACATGATTTACTATGTTTACATAACCACCAATTCCTCTCTAAGTGTTTTATACACAGGAATGACAAACAATTTATGCCGGCGGATGCGGGAACATCGCTTACAAAAAGGCAAGTGGAAACATTTCACCGGAAGGTACAATTGCTATCGGCTTATTTACTATGAAATATACAATACACCTATGGAAGCCATTCGAAGGGAAAAGCAAATTAAACTTTTTAATAGGGAAAAGAAACTTCAATTAATACGTACCAAAAACCCTGGGTTTGTAGTATATGACATCTGGTAGAATTCCGAAACAATCCTGTGGGATGCAAGCTACCCTCTCACTTTTTTGAGACACAGTCTTGCTGAAAGGAACTTGTGATTTTCTTGCTACCCCTCCTCCTGTAAGGAACTTGTGGTTTTCTTGCAGTCGCCATCGTCTAAAAAGCTCTTCTGAAGATCCGATGGACTCACAAATATGGATTTTAAAATAAAAAAACCGGGTATCACTCGGTTTTTTAATGTTTTCAATGTCTTCGTAATTTACTGATTCAAAAACTTATTTATTTTTTCGAAGTAAGCATTCTTGTCTGTTTCAAAATTCATTTTGTTAGATGGGCTTGCAGTTACCACATAGGTTGTGGACATACAGCGCAAGGCTTTCATATCAGCTGGTGTAAGCAGCTCATCCTTGGGGGAAATGATAACAAGGACGCCTTTTATATTCGGACGCGCATTATCGCATCCATAAAGAGGCTCTTTGTTTTTGTCATAGCCAAAAGGAATTATTACGTCCTTGCCTTTTACCTCTTTGATTTTCTTTTTCATTAGTTCCAAACCAATCCATGGGCCGTCTGCAATCATTCTGCGGGTTTCAGGGCGGTTAGCACCCACACCAAGGCAAAGTCCTGCACCGATGTACTGTCCGTATAAATCAAATTTTGTTACCGCGCGAGATTTTCGGAGGTAGTCAAGTATCCCGTTTAAATCTTCTACAAATTGCGGGTAGATATAGGTGTCGGGATCTATTTCAAAGTTACTGCTTGCTCCATAGCCACGATAATCGTACATGGTGACATTCCATCCCGCGGAAAGAAATTGACTGCAGATCTCGATATTATCAGCCATATTTCCATCGCCGCTCCCGCTGATTATAATCCAGTTTGTGGTTTTTTTACTTGTCTCAAAAAACCAGGCATTAAGAACAGCACCGTCTTTCAGGGTTACTTTTTCTTCTTTGTAAGTCATCCCGTATTTGTCGGGTCTAACCGCATATTCACGGGAAGGATTTAATGCGCTTAGATTTGTTGAAAACAGGAATGCGGTAAATAGCACCAGCAGATTTTTAAATCTCATCATGGCTTGTTTGTCTTTTTAGTTAAAGGATAAAATTAGAAAAAACTAGTCACAAAAATCTGTATTGTGCATGAATCTTTCCGGATTTTTTCGAACTCCAGGTTCGGATATGAGAAACGATATACACAGAAGTCCACCTACAGAACTCTGCCTGCAGGCAATCGATAGGTACAATAAAAATGTATGAAAATTATTCGACAGTCACCGACTTGGCCAGATTTCTCGGCTGGTCAACGTTGCATCCGCGCATCACGGCAATATGATAAGAGAGTAATTGCAATGGAATAACAGAAAGGAGTGGCATTAGTATATCATCGCATTCCGGAATTTCAATAACATGATCGGCCAGATCGCGAACGACATCATCTCCTTCTGTTACGATGGCAATGATCTTACCTTTACGCGCTTTTACTTCCTGTATGTTGCTGACTACCTTTTCGTAGGTCTCATTTTTGTTTGCAATTACGACTACCGGCATTTCTTCATCAATCAATGCGATGGGTCCGTGTTTCATTTCGGCGGCAGGATAACCTTCCGCATGTATGTAAGAAATCTCTTTCAGCTTCAATGCGCCTTCGAGAGCTACAGGGAATCCATAACCTCTTCCCAGATACAGGAAATTTTTAGCGTGCTGGAATTTCTCTGCAATCTTGATGATCTGTTCATTGAGTAATAATACTTTCTCCGCTTTTTGCGGGATCATTTCCAGTTCATTGAGAAGCTGATGGTAACGGGAATCCGTAATCGTTCCGCGCGTTCTTGCAATCTGCATCGCGATGAGTGTAAGTACAGTTACCTGTGCGGTGAAAGCTTTCGTTGAAGCCACACCAATTTCAGGTCCGGCATGGGTGTAAGCTCCGGCATGTGTTGCACGTGGGATGGATGCTCCGACTACATTACATACTCCGAAGATTGTGGCTCCCTTAGATTTTGCCAGTTCAATGGCAGCGAGTGTATCAGCAGTTTCACCTGATTGAGAAATAGGGATAACAATATCGTCTTCGTAAAGAACAGGGTTTCTGTATCTGAATTCCGATGCATATTCTACTTCGACAGGGATACGAGCCAGGTCTTCAAATAAATATTCTGCAACGAGACCTGCATGCCATGATGTTCCGCAACCGATAATCAGGATTCGTTTCGCATTCACGAATTTATTTTCATATTCCGCGACTCCACCCAATCGAAGAAAACCCTTCTTCGCGTCGATACGTCCACGCATACTGTCCCAGATCGAACGGGGTTGCTCATAAATTTCCTTGAGCATGAAGTGGTCATAACCTCCTTTTTCCAACTGCTCAAGTTTCATCTCGAGTTCGTGGATGTAAGGTGTCTTTACCTGGTTTTCTATTGTCTTAACTATCAGTTGGCCATCGTTGATGTAAGCAACTTCGCCATCATTTAGATAAATAACATTGTTGGTGTATTCGATAATCGGTGTAGCATCAGATGCAACAAAAAATTCTCCTTTTTCTTTCCCGACACCTATCACGATTGGACTTCCTTTTCTAGCGCAAATAAGCTCATTCGGATGATCGAGGGCAAGAATTACGATCGCATACGCGCCAATAACTTCACCAAGTGCAAGTCTTACCGCTTCATCAAGTGAAACTTTTCCGTTCAGATAAATATCTTCTATCAGATGAACTAATACCTCCGTATCTGTATCACTGTTGAATTTATGTCCGCGCTTTGTCAGCTCTGCCTTTATAGAGTTATAATTTTCTATGATCCCATTATGGATGATGGCGAATTTTCCGTTTTGAGAATAGTGTGGATGTGCATTGCGGTCGTTTGGTTCGCCATGCGTAGCCCAACGGGTATGACCCATACCAACATGACCTGAAGTGTCCTGACCTTTTACGTGGTCATGCAAATCACTCACCTTTCCAGCTTTCTTGAAAACTTTTAAGTCGCCATTTAGAATAGCGATTCCTGCACTGTCATAACCTCTGTATTCCAGACGTTGAAGACCTTTAATAAGAATAGGGTAAACTTCCCTCTGACCGATATAAGCAACTATTCCGCACATGATAATTTATCTTGGAAGTTTTGTGTAGTAAAGATTCAATTTCATCTTATCACTTGTAATTTGTTTTAACGGACTGCCTAATACCACCCTGTTTCCTTGTATTGATGATCCGGAAGGAACAAGATAAAAGCCAAAATTATCAGCTCTTCCATCCAGAATCCTTTGTAGATGTCTTGCTATATTGAACTTGTACTTTTTTGTTTCAGAATTATAGGTTCCTCCATAGTAATTCTGGATTTCAAAATAGTCAAGCGGAAACTCTGATGTACCGGTCGACGAAATTGCAAGTAAGAGTAATTGTGTCGGTGTCGGATAATCTGTAAAGGTATTAGCTTCAACGGTAAGTTCCAATTCAGCTTTATTTATTACAATACTGCCAGAGTCGAGAAAATGTTTCAGAAAAGGTACCGAAATTTTAGTTTTAACTCCTGCCAAAGCCTGAATGAAACAAATTGAATCGACTGCATTTGAATCAGCGAGCTGCAGTCCTACATCCGTACCGGTGTAATCATGGGCAAATGCGGTCATTCTCGTCGAAGCCAGTGAGAAAGAGTACGTTTTTACAGCATTTGTCGTGTCATGGTAATAAAGGATCATTTTTGATCCCACAAAATTCAGGTATGAGAGATTTCCCTTTGCTCCTGCACTCAAAGGATCCGTCACAATGTGCAATCCTTTGAAATATTCAATCCAGAGTGCATTTGTTGAAAGTTGTGACTGTCCGTTTAAGGCTATAATGCTGTCAGCAAGAGTGGTACTCAGGTTGATACGTAATCTTGCACTCACTGTATCTGTTCCGACAACTACAGGTGAATTAGGTCTTGGTGCTATTGTAATGGTCCCAATGGACACAGGGTCGTATGAAAATGCACGGTTTGAATAATACGAACTGTCGAAATACATGTCTTCAGTCAGCCTGTACACATTGATAACCTGAGGATATAAAGTGTCACCATATGCATTATTGTACAATATGGATAGAACGAGGGAATCAGCCTGTGTCACATTTCCGAAAGAAGGCACTCCTTCAAGCGCAACCTGAGCAAAAATAGAAGCCTGGTGTTTCCCGAATACAGGATCGGAGATGCTCCCAAGTAATTGAAGGCTTATTTCATCTGTGCGCAAAGAGTCTTCTCTGACTGTTTTGCTGTAAAGAGTTGCCGTATCAGAGAAAATGAGACTAAGTCCATCCACTGTCGGTAAAACATCAAGTCCAACGGCATCCGGCTCCTTGCATCCGTGCAAAAAAATGAGAGATAATAAAGGGAGTAGAAACAAACATTTCCTCCACCGGAATGGGGAGGAAATGTTTTGGGGAGTATTATTGTCGTTGGGAACCTTGTTCTTATCCGACTTTGATTGGGACATGTTGTCCGGCAAAGCGTTGGTCATAATTAATCTGCGAGAACCGGCTCCTGTTCAAGGAGTTCATCATAAAAATCAGAACATGCATTTACAAAACTTCCATCTTCATTATAAGGCTGAAAATCCAATACCGGCTTGTTCGATTTTTTCAAATAAGCATCAAGAATAGCATTCTTTCCATCGCAACCTTTGATGACCGCGTCACTCAGCTTCATTGCGGCAAGCTGAAGATTGGTCATTGAAGGTTCCTTAAAATGTTTCATGTCATCTGTTGTAACTCCGTCCATTTTTAACTTTTTAGTCAGGTTAGGACTGAATGTTTCTTCAAGATCATGATAATATGAAGAATAAACAATTTTAGAATTCTTAAACATCGGCTCGTCTTTATAGCCGGTTTTAGCAAAGAAAGGAATCAAGGAAGTCATCCAGCCATGGCAATGAATCACATCAGGTGCCCAGCCGAGTTTTTTTACCGTTTCCAATACACCGCGACAGAAAAATACCATGCGGTCTTCATTGTCTTTGTGGAATTTTTTCTTCGCGTCACGGAAAGTGTTTTTCCGCTGAAAATATTCTTCATTATCTATAAAATAAACCTGCATTCTCGCGCTCTGGATAGAGGCTACTTTAATAATCAAAGGATGATCTGAATCATCAATGATCAGATTCATTCCTGAAAGTCTGATCACCTCGTGTAATTGATTTCTCCGCTCATTGATCACACCAAACCGTGGCATGAAAGTTCGGATCTCTTTCCCTTTTTCCTGAATTCCTTGTGGTAAAAATCGTGTGATTTGTGACACATCTGTCTCCTCTAAATATGGAGTCATCTCCTGGGAAATAAATAAAACTTTCGCTTTCTTCATACTTGTCTTGGATTTACTATTTTGGCACGCAAAGATACGGATTTTAAGCTAATCTTTCAAGACTTGCAAGCCTCAATATGGTTTAATGCCTTTTTTTAGGTAATTATACAGCTTTGACTTGCTAAGGACTTGGTTCCTTAGAGCTTAATTTCCAATGTCTTCAATATACAGAAAAAATGTGAGAATGTGGCATATTGTTTTTTTTAAAGTTGATATGCTGAAAGTTTTTAGCGGTAATGCGGATTGTATTCATTCAGAAAATGGAAGTTTGACCATTTAAAAGTTCAAAATGCTTGTTCAAAAGCAAAATTGATATTTTAAAATAGCCTTTATGCAGATATTCGATACTATCAAAGGATTTCAGAATGCTGTTCTTTCCAAAAAGACGCCTGAAAAGAAGATGGGCTTCGTTCCAACCATGGGTGCTTTACATAAGGGACATATGAGTTTGGTGGAACTTGCCCGGAAGGAAAATGATCTTGTCGCGGTGAGCATTTTTGTGAACCCTACTCAGTTTAATAACCCGGAGGATCTCAGTAATTATCCAAGAACAATTGAAGCAGATCTGTCATTGTTGAAAGATTTCAACCCGGATTTTATTTTTGTTCCCAATGTGGAAGAGATCTACCCGAAAAAAAGACCGAAGGAAGTGGAGGTGGATCTTGGCTTACTTGAACGGGTGATGGAAGGGAAACACAGGCCGGGTCATTTTAAGGGGGTAGTTCAGGTTGTTGCCCGATTGTTTGAAATCGTTAAACCGGACTCTGCTTATTTCGGAGTGAAGGATTTTCAGCAACTGGCAGTCATCCGAAAAATGACATCTCAGTTAGGTTTACCTATAGATATCAGATCAGGTGATACCATCAGAGATTCTGACGGGCTGGCAATGAGTTCAAGAAATGTGTTATTGAATACTGAACAAAGAATTGATGCGGCAAAGATTTCAAAAGCATTATTTTACATAAGAGATAACTGGAAGCATTTTTCCGCGCAGGAACTTTGTGCCGAGGCTGTTTCAAGAATTGAATCAAGTGGATTGATGAAAGTTGAATATCTTGAAGTAGCCGATAGCAACACTTTAGAGCCGGTATTCGATTGGGAATTCAGCCTATTTCCACGTGTATTTATCGCGGTTCAATTGGGGAGAGTTCGACTGATTGATAATATCGGAATAATAAAGGAGCAGGTTTAAACCAAACTGAAATTTATTTTTTTAACCCGTCTTATCTAATAGTTTGGGTTCAATGTTATTATAAAGCAAGAATCAGA
>CAYHFJ010000078.1:0-14247 GCA_964355885.1 uncultured Flavobacteriales bacterium | reverse complement strand
TTCGTGATTATTCAAATGGAGATTTTATCGGGAAATTCAATTCAAATGAAAAAGCAAACTGGATTAATTATAATTGAACTTTTTTGCCTCTTCGCCAAACTGATTAATAAATTTCAAGGTATCCCAATAGCCCCAATGTTCAACGATTTTGCCGTCTTTCACCCGAATAATATCAACTCCATTAATGTCAATGAACTTCATTGTTGGTGTTGATTCACGAATAGGCCCCGAGTTTGCACCTGAAAAATTAAAATGAGAATATACCAGATCTCCTTCGGCTGAAATATTAAATACTTTCATTTTAAGATCAGGAAAAGCAATATGATTCAGTCGAATCATTTCTTTCAGCCCTTCAATTCCTTCCTGAAGTATCAATGGATCAGGTGTGTGTTCCACCATATTTATACTGACATAATTTTCAATCCCGGTGATATCTCCGGTTTCAAACATTCTGTAGATAGTACCCACAATATTCTTATTCCTTTGCAGTTCATCGTTTTTGTTCTGTGGAGAACAGGAAAAAAGAATTAGCAGTAGGGATGAGCCGAGAATTCTGATGGATCTGTTCATGATTTTTTTGTTTTCGAAAAATCAAGGTAGTATTATGAAGCAATTTTCCAAATAATAAGATTCTGTTTATGGTGAACAGACCCCTGTATGGGTAAATGGTGCCATTCAATCCCAATGATGCATGGGCAAAGAAGAGCATAAAAAAAGCCCTCCTTTATAGGGAGGGCTCTATAGTAACACAAGGGCTGCTCTAAAACAGGTTATTTTTTCAAAATCACACGCTGGGTGCTTTCGCCAAATTCACTACGCACACGCACCATATAGATACCGGCTTCGAGATCATTCAGGTTTAACTGGTATTGGGAAGAAGGAGTATTAAGAACTACCTGCTTCACCTCTTTGCCCAGTACATTAGAAACGACTACTGTCAGGCCTTTTGATTGAAAGGTACTCGATTTAATATTGATAAGCCCATTACTTGGATTCGGATAAATTGAAATGGAAAGATTGTTTTTAGCAATTCCAAAAATTCCAACAGGACCGTCCCAGGCACAGAAATCGTCGAAGGCTATATTACCACTAGATTTATAATAATAGAATTTTATGTACTGTGTTCCGGAGTTCAGATTATTGTAAGTGTGAGGGTGTCCTGTAGAATTGGTTTGTGTACTTGCAGAAATTGAATCAATTAGGGTCCATGAAATACTGTCACTAGATTCATAAATACAGAAAAAACTCAAAGGATCGGGTCCTGGAGGAGTACCAAAGTTATGCTTCATCCAAAACGAAATAGCACGAGCTCCGGTAATATTTGGAGTGATCAAGGTTGCACTATCTACACCAAACTTATAAGAGTTAGGACCACTTGGACCTGAACTCTGTGTACTTGTATAATAACTAAATTGAGTGTTGTAGCTGATATACCATCCATGCCAGTCAATACTGGAAACAAGAGAATCGTAATTACTAAAATCCTCGCAAAGAATAGGTGATTGCGCAAAAGCACCGAAGTTGATGGTAAAGAATAATGCACTTAGAGTAAAGATTTTTTTCATGGAACCTGATTTAAAGTATTTCCCAAAGTTAGACAATTGATTGCGTCTTTTCAAAATAAAAAACCTCTTTTTTGATGAATTTTGTATGTGTTTTGTAAAAAAACGGACAAATCAAATGGAATCAGCATCGGAGCTAAAAATGCCTCCCGCTTAAGATTGAATCGCACATGCAGTTTGAGAAACTATTTCATTTTATTGAAATCTGTCATGGTTCTTTCAATGCCGATGGCGATAAAACTTTTAGCGATCTGAACAGACTTATCGATCCGTTCTTTCAATGTCTTTTGTTCTTCCTCATGCCATTTTCCAAGGACATAATCCACTTGTTTCCCTTTTGAAAATTCACTTCCAATTCCAAACCGGAGTCGGGCGAATTCCTGACTTTGCAGGGTCGCGATTATATCACTCAAGCCATTGTGTCCTCCGTCACTTCCTTTTTTTCGCAGTCTTAATGTTCCAAAAGGAAGTGCCAGATCATCTGTAATTACGAGGAGATTTTCAACGGGAATTTTTTCCGTCTGTAACCAGTAATTGATCGCTTTTCCACTCAGGTTCATGTAGGTAGTTGGTTTAATGATAACCAGAGATTTCCCTTTAAACTTCGCCTCATGAACCATTGCAAGCCTGTCGGTTCGAAAAATTGAGGCAGATTTATTTTCATCCTTCTGCAAGTAGGCAGCGAGTGCATCGGCCACCAAAAAGCCAACATTATGGCGGGTGAAAGCGTACTCTTCGCCAATATTTCCAAGTCCGGCGATAAGGAATTTACTCATGCGACGAAGATAAGCACACGGATGACACGGACAAAACAGATCAACACGGATTTATTAATCATTTTCTCTGTGCCCTTTGTGTATCCCTTTGTGCTCTTTGTGGTAAAAAAAATTCAACCAATAAATCACAACCAAAGCCTCCGAATCTAATCCTTGCCATAAATTAAAAAAGCCCCGGCGATAAAATCACCGGGGCTTTTCATTAAGGATATCAAGTACTTACTTTTTCTTTGTGTCCTTAGCAGGAGCGGCAGCCGGAGTTGCAGCAGGAGCTGCGGCAGCAGTTGTTGCGGCGGCTGGAGTTGCCTCAACGGCGGCAGCAACAACACGTGTTGTTTTCACCGCGGTGATCACATTGGAAGGAGAATCTAAAAATTCTACTCCTGTAATTTTCATATCACGAACACGTACATCGTCACCGATTTCCATCGCGTCGATTTTAATTTCGATAGCATCAGGAAGGTGTTTAGGAAACGCGGAAATTTTCAAGCGACGAAGTTTATTGATCAACACCCCTCCAGCACGAACACCCGGCGCGTTTCCGGTTACTCTGACAGGAATGTCCATATTTACTTTTTTATTGTCGTCCAATTGTAAGAAGTCAATGTGCAAGATCTTGTCACTGACTGCATGAAATTGAATGTCCTTCATCACAGCATGGTGAGTTGTGCCGTCGATATTCAATTCAACTGTGTATACTTCCGGTGTATACACCAGCCCTTTCAGTGCCATGGCCGGTGTGCTGAAATGGAATTGTTCTTTTCCACCATACAGTACACACGGAACCATACCCTCTGCTCGCAGTTTTTTTGTCTCCTGCTTTGATTGAGCTGCTCTCTTTGTTCCGTTAATTGTAATTGATTTCATTGTTTTGTTTGTTTGTTAGATTTATATAATTATAGTTTATTAGAATTTATATGTTTGATAGAAGACGTTCTTAGTCTAATCTTTATACAAGGAACAATTTACTGATACTTTCATAGACATAAACCCTGCGGATAATACGTGCAAATAATTCCGCTGTTGGGATAACTTTTATCTTATCGCTTTCTCCTCTAATTGGAATCGTATCAGTCACAACCAGTTCCGTGAGTTTTGAATTATTTATCCGTTCATAAGCTTTTCCCGACAGAACAGGGTGAGTACAGAATGCACGCACACTACTTGCACCTTTTTCGAAAAGCATGTCAGCAGCCGTGGTAAGAGTTCCGGCAGTATCGCAGATATCGTCTACTAAAATAATATCCCTTCCTTCCACATCGCCGATGACTGTCATCGTTCCGATTTCATTTGCCTTCTTGCGTTGCTTATCGCAGATCACCATTTCCGTGTTAAAGTATTTAGCGTATCCTCTTGCACGATTCACGCCGCCCATATCAGGAGCCGCAATGGTGATATTTTTTAGGTGAAGAGATTCGATATAAGGAACGAATAAGGAAGAAGGTTCAAGATGATCTACGGGAATGTCAAAGAACCCCTGAATCTGAGGGGCGTGGAGATCCATGGTCATTATCCGTGTGATACCAGCAGTTTGAAGCAGGTTGGCAACAAGTTTTGCGGCAATGGCAACTCTTGGTTTGTCTTTTCTGTCAGATCTTGCAAAACCGAAATAAGGCACTACTGCTGTTATATAATGGGCGGAAGCTCTTTTGGCCGCGTCAATGAGAAGCAACAGTTCCATCAGGTTATCCGCAGGAGCGAAAGTAGACTGGATGATGAATACATCACAACCCCGAACCGACTCGTCAAAAGAAGGTGAAATCTCACCATCGCTGAAACGAGCCACATTAACTTCACCTAATGGCAGTCCGTAAGCAAGGGCAATATTCTGAGCCAGGTAATTCGTGGCTGTACCGGAAAACAATTTGACGTTACGCTCCATAACCAAGTGGGATCCTTTTTTCGGGGATGCAAAGAAACGAAAATCAGGCGGATCAGGCAAGGGAAGACCGTCTTTTTCCTTATTTCTGATGGGTTTTTTTCGCGAAAATCAGGCATATTTTAATGATTCTTTTGTGGGGAGTAAATATTGTCTATTTTCGCAGCCCAGATTAATTCAAGGGGCTTCAAATTCTGTTGAAATTTCGGCCTCTTAAATTAAAAAATAAAATACCCTTGCCCGGGTGGCGGAACTGGTAGACGCGCTAGACTCAAAATCTGGTATTGGCAACAATGTGTGGGTTCGACTCCCTTCCCGGGTACTTTTTTATGATCAAAAAACCTCTGTAATTAACTGAATTATAGGGGCTTTGTTGTTTTTAGAATTTGAGCCTGCTTAAACATTACTTAAACATTTACCTGCTGACTATTCAGAAAGGGGGATTTTATGCAAATCTTGAAGGATTGTATTTTCTTGTTCGATGATGTCGCGGAGGTTTATAAATTGTCCTTTAGAAAGTACCTGATTTCTTTATTTTTGGTAGTATAGATCAGAAAGTATACTTTTCACATTCGGATGAATCAAAAATGAAAATAATACTTAATAAATATAGATTTTAAATTCCGGTAATCATGAAAAGCCTTTTTTTATTGATTGTTCTGATATTTGTTTCAAGTTTTACTCTTATTGCACAAGATAATTTGTCATTTTCAAAAGTAATTCAGACTGATAGTGTGGGAAAGGCTACCATCTTTGCGACAATTAATGAATGGTTCGCGACAACTTATAATTCTGCCAATGATGTACTACAAATGATAGATAAAGAAGCAGGGATAATAACAGGCAATGGTTCTACGGCGTATGATTATGGTGATATGTTTTATGGATGTTATACGGGAAATCTAAAATATACCATAAAGGTTTATGTGAAGGACAATAGATATAAAGTAGAGATAACTAATTTTAATCATTCAGGTCATGTTGGGACACCGACATGTTCGCTAGGATTAATAACCAATAGGGAAGTATATACCACCTCCGGGATGTACAAAAAATCCCATAATAAAATTTGGAATGAAATTAAAGTTTTCGCAGAAAGCTATTCGAATACCTTGTTCAATTCGCTTGAAAATAAAACCAAAAAAATGAATGTTGAAAATCTTGGTGGCGACTGGTAGATAGTGATCCTGTATTTATCAAACATTTCGAATTTTTCACGAATTTTCATAATATCTGTTTTATGTGGTTATTGGGTTTGTCCTGATCTCTAAATCATCCTTTGAATTAATAATTCGCCTTGTCACATTTACGGTTATCTTGGGTTGTTCATCTAAAAGTCCTAAATCTACAGACTTTAATTGGGGGCAAATGTATTTTGCAATTTCTTTGTTTGCCTGAAACCTTAGTTGGATTTCATTCTTTGAATCATTCGCAATTTCAGCCAAAGCCATTATAGGATGATAACCGGGAAACTTTTGCGCTAACATCTCAGAAAGCACTTTTGTATCCATGTTTGGAGTTCCCTTTTTTCTACCGCCTGTCTTATAGCCTGCTGCCATCTATTTTGATCAACTTTAGAACAATTTACGCATAAATTAGAGATTCTGTGAACTTCAAAAATTTAAAAAAGGTCAACTTTTGTCCTGAAATGTTGCTGGGAATTGATACCCGGGGGATGCATCCCACCTTTTCAAATGTCAAAATTGGTATTGTTTTGTCCTAGCATTGAATTACATTGGTATCCTTAAATTTCGACTCATTAAACCTCTCTAAAAAATTAACCATGAAAAAACTTTTACTTATCTCATTTCTGCTTATGTCATCCAGCTGCTTTTCTCAGTACATTGTTGATGAGGACACAACCATATCAAATTCGCAGATTCTTGAGGTGCTACAATATCAAAGAAGATGGCTTGAAGCAAGTCATAACGAATTTTCTGTAGGTACTGTTTTTAATATCCTTGGATCTGGTGGGCTTGCTGTAGGGATTGCACAAAGGCAAGATGGGGTGACAATAGCAGGCGGTATTTTGACTTTCATTGGTTCTTTGTTATGGATTGATTCACATGCTAAAATTGGAAGGGCTTCTAGATGGCGTATTCATAATAATAGTATCCTTTACCGCTTTTAATGTTTCATAAGTTCACATTGGCTAGAAGGGTGGGGTAAGATATCATCCCCTAAACCTATGTTATATAAAAAGGGTAGTAAGAATATGCCACTATCCAGCGGAGGCCATTTTAAGGCTCTTTGCAAGCGGTTCGCTTAGATCGTAGGGATTCACCCCTTTGCAGCTAATCTTGTCTAAATTGGTTTTAATTTGTCGCCTCCGCGCCTTCTTATCTTCCTTTGATAAGATTGAATTATCAATAGATGATATTTTCTGTTTTACCAATTCCGCAAAGTCAAAGCCATACAATTCCTCCAATTCCCTTGCCACAATTAGTGGAATGATTGCAGCTGATAATTCCTTTTTACTGTCTGGAATCTGGATGCTGCCTAACTTTTTAATCTTACCATAAGTTTCCATAAGTTCTATATCGCATTGAGAAATAAATTGAGGCTTTAACAGTTCATTGACCGAAATTATTTTTTTAAAGTAGTTTCCGGGCTTTAAGATTTTCTTTTCAATTCTAATCTGATTCAAAGCAGGATCAAAGCCAATTGTTTTAAGGATAGCTTCCCGGTTCGCTTTTGAATGGATTTGCTTTAGCCGCCTTCCCGCATCGTACATTTTCAATACTTGCTGACCAGCCCTTACAAAGTACTTCCCATGCTTTTGGGGTTTTGTTTCATGTCCTGCAATCCTTATATGGTTTTGAAAAACATGCATAGGATTCAATAGGGTGCAAACTATAGCTGAATGGTCAAACTCTAGAACCTCCGCTGGGAATAAATCTATATTGAGAACATCCGAAACATATTCCAGCGATTTGCGCAATTCAGGATAAGAGAATGTAAGGTTATGGCCTTGCCAAAACTTTGGGAAATTTCCTTTTACTGTCAGTTGCCCGGTGGCTTCATTCATGCTGATACCTATTTCAGAATACTGTCTTTTTAGGGTGTATGATTGTGTAATATATTTGTCACCTACGCTAACAAATGCTTTTTTCTCACAGTATGAAAAACCTGGGTTTTCACCTGTCAAATGCTTTCGTATCTTTACAAAGTCATTCATGCTTTTCGCTGGATGTCATTCCCAAAAAAGCCCCGGCCTAATCGCAGGGGTTTTTTATTTGAAGCATGAAATGATTTCAGGTGCTTTGAACTTGCAGCCCGGAAAAATGTGAATCGCAATAGTTTTCCAGCCTCCGCGATCCTCGAATACCATTAAATCATCCGTACCGATGATGTCACCCGTACCGATTATTCGGGGTACTGATTTTGAAGGTGGGAAGATGTTTGAATGAAGTGTTCCTTTGGAGATTCGATAAGGTGAACTTTCTGACTTTCTGAATGTCGCCTTAAATTGTGCTACGGCTTTGCGATAGCCCCCGCGCTTAACCTCCGCGAAAGGGAAGCGGTTAATACATACGCGCCCGGGAAAGTATCCTAATTCCCCTTCCTGCAAATAGTAACTTGTAGGTGCGCTTTCCTTTTGCTGATATACTAATGTAAGATGTCCTCCCTTTTCCATGTTAAGCAGTTTTAAGGGTTTCAATCTTATGAGATTCCAGCAAATTATTTATGTCTTCTAATCGCACATAAATCTTTGAGCCAAATTGCGAAAAAGGTATAACTCGATTTTTCCTCCAAGATGTCCAAGTTCGATTGCTAATACCTAATAGCGGAGGAATTTTCTTTGATTCAATCCAGCGTAACTGAAAAAGTTCATCCGGTCGCTGTTTTAAAAGTTCTTTGATTGTGCCGATGTCCTGCCTTAATGCTTGCAGCTCATCTTGTGAGATTAATTGAAATGCTTTGGTTTCCATAGTTTGCTGTTTAAATATTTAGCAAACATCCAAAATGAAAGCAATCGAAGGCGAACCGATTCGATAGCTAAAAGGGGTGGTTATCGGTTCTTATTAATTCTGAAGCAACCTTTTTATTTTTTCCTCAGGTGCATAAGCACTATTCCCTTCAAAATAGTCTTTATCAATTTTTAAAAAGTCGTGAATGTGTTTATATAATTCATTCTTTTTTTTGTGTTTCAATGGAATTTCATTGGTAAAAAGTTCAATTAATACCTTAAGTACTATTCTCAATTCTGAATTGATTTTAGTGGACTTAGTGTATGATCGCTTATTTTTAGCTGGTATCTCAAAAGGCAATAATAAATTTGATTGCAATCTGAAAAGGTTGATTTTATGGACTATTATTGCTTTCCCATTTGCGCTTTCAAATGTCACTTTAGTAAGTTCTGAAGAAAAAACCTTAGCCATCTGAAATTTTTCTTTTACCATTTCTTCAACAAATGGCTTAGTTTGTTCAATTATTTTTGCCTCATCCAATTTAGTAATACAGCATGAAAAGATTCCGGCTAAATTATTAATATGTGTTTGAACAAGGTTTTTTTTAGCAAATTTTTTCAATTCATTGAACTGAATTTGTGTAATTGTTAAGTCACAATATGGTATCATTATATCATCTTTCCAAATTCCTGAAAGTGAAAAGTACTCAGGAAAATACTTATCTAATAGGTTGATATCGGCTTCAGAAATAATCATACAAAAAGCTTTAGCATCGCATCTTCAACATTCTTATTATCCAAAGTAGTTATGTAGGTTTCCGTAGTGGCAAACTTTTCATGGCCTAAAATGGTTTGCAAAATCTTTGGAGTCATTCCGCTATTGATAGCGAACTGAGCATACGCGTGGCGACTAATATGAAATGTAAGCGGCTTGGTTATTTCAACTTCCTTATGTGCTGCAATCTTTTTGAGGTTCTTATTTAGGATAGTATTCCGGGTAGCAATCCGGTTGAAAATTTTCCTTTCATGACCGGATGAAATTTTATTTTCCTCACTTATTAGCTTTGATGTTTCATTGTCCAATTCCCCAAAAATGAAATGTAAAGGTTTTGAATCATCCCTTTGGTATAGCTTTAAAATTGCCTTGGCTTGTGGAATTAATGGAATATTGCGCCGGGTAAGTTTACTATTCCTATTCTTTGCCATAACATAGGAAAGCTTCCCTTCCTGAATGTTTTGCCAGCGCATCATCATTAAGTCACCCGCCCGGATACCTCCGCAATAGAAAGCGAATAGAAAGCAATTGCGGGTGTGATCTAATGCAGAGCCTTCGTCAAGCTTCAAAGCTTCTAATTTCTTAATTTCATCATAGGTAAGTTTCTGCTTATTGGTGGGAATCTGTTTTACTTTGAATCTATTGAATGGATTGTCACTTGCTGAAATGATGTCTTCCTGAATAGCTTGGTTGAAGGCTGCCTTCATACATTTAAAATGTTCGTACCGGGTATTCTGGTGAAGGTGTGATAGGTTGCTATTAAAGTTTTTCAGAAAGGTGACTGTAATCAAATCAAAAGGGATTGAATCGGCTTCAAAAGCTTTCAACTTGTTAAGCAGCTGTCCATATCGCTTTGATGTACGATAAGCCCCGCTGTCTTCAAATCTTTTAATGATGATTTGTAAATAGACAATAAAATCATGCGAAGCTTCGCCCCGGTATTTTTTCAGGATGTTTTCCTTACTTGGATTTTTAACCTTTTTGTGAAGGGCTTTCCTTTCATCCTGCAATGATTCCAGCTGATAGCTCAGTGATTCATTCAGCTTCTTAGCGGAGGCGGCGCGGCCTCTTATCCAATTGCCTTGCTTAGCTTTTGGGTTAAAGTCTTCCCGGCTTGGTAGTGCAATTCCGGTTTTGATAGATTTGTGTTTCCGATCTTGAGTGATACGGATGTAGATATCATAGCCGCCCTTTTTATTGGCGCGATTATTCACCCAAAGGTTGAAAGTTGTATTCATGTAGTGATGTCATTTCCCACCACAAAGATATTAATCCGGACTTTACTTTAACATTTACTTTAACATTTTCTGCTTTTGCCTGCTTTTGATTGCTTTTCGCGCATTTACTTTTTACCTATGAAAACAGGTATTTTCATAGTGAAGGGAAGCAAAGGAAAGCAATCCAATACACTGAAAAGTATTCCCTTCCCGGGTACTGAAGTAAGATGAAAGCCCGCGCTGGACGCGGGCTTTCTCATTCCAAGATATCCAAGGCGTAGCGTTTCCCGTAGCGGAAAAGTTTACAGAAGTTGACAAGCTTAAAGTGAGTTCAAGGAGCTTATGCTGAGACCCGGAATAGGGGCGAATATATCGGGGAAGGCTCCGAATGCAAGGAGAGGCTATCGGAAAGGCTCGGAGATATATTCTGAAAAAGAGGAAGGTTACTGGACTGCAGAGAGCGGTGCTGATAAAGTAAACTGGGGTTTCTGGATCAGAAGTTTGAGAATTAGCTCGAAAACTCAATAAGAATTCCATTGCAGAGGACTTGGATATGTATTAGTATGAAATACTAATATATTGATCCCTTGGATGATCCTGAAATCTTGACCAGTAGATTCCCATTCGAAGTGAAGTGTAAATTTCATTAATTTAACCTCAATTACTCATTATTATTCTGGAATTAAAGGGTCAATGCTAAACGGAAAAAGGTGGTCAAGACAACGGAATTGTCCAACCTGAAAGGGAATGCCCGAAAAAGAAATTATTGTTTAATCAAACCACATCAAACTAATTACATAACCGTAACTGTCTGAATAAAAACACTGCTCATACATTTGGCGGTTTGCTCTGTGGTCTTCTCTTGACGGATTAAACCAATCATCTGCACTCAATTCTTCTATGCCTGTGAGTTTACGGTTTTCCAGTGTATAGAATTCACCTGCAACTGTTGTCTGTGGAATTGTTTCTCCAATTTTGAATTTGAATTTCCAATGTGGAAAGTCATGGCTTTTTACAAACCATTGTGCAATGTTGTTTTTAGAAACAACGGCAAAGATTTCATGCGTTCCAACTTCACCGAAACGAATTAGAGTTGATAGAATACTTGCCTGAAAACTTTCCGATAAATTATGTAGCACATCAAATGAAAAGTTTTTGTTCCCAGATTGTTTTTTGAATTTCCCTGCTTGCTCTTTGAATTTTACTTCAGGCATCAGCAAGCAACTTGCAAAGTAATCGGCTTCTTCTTCAATCAGTGTTCTTTGATTGACATTATAAAAAGAACCATGAGATTCAAGCAAGCCATATTTCAAACCTAAACGATGTTCGTCAATGAAGTAATGCCCCAGTTCATGAGCAAAAGTGAATCTACCTCTTTTTGAATCTTGCAAATTGCCGTTATCAATGTTTATGTGAATGTGAAAATCCGAATTGTCGTAAAGCAACATTCCATCAAAAGCATTCTCGTAGTTGTCAAAGTAGAACCTTACCTCTTCGTAGTCGGAAATCTTTTCTAATAAGGTCAAATTTCCATTTGCAAAAGCATTAGCAATAAATTCAGCCAACCTATTTAGTTGTGTCTTCCGATGGGGGAGAATCATTTCTTGGTTGGCTTTGGTTCTTTAGAATTTTGTCTTTGATGCGTTTGGATAATTCTTTACCATTCCTCGCAGCCATTTTGTATTGACTGAAATCTTTTTGGGAAACATCATCAGGCATTTTGATAATTTTATTTTCCCTGAAATTTCCATTAATGATTTTATCAGGATCAATTTCTTTCCCTGTTAAGCCGAAATCAAGATCACCAAATAATTTTTCAAACCTTTCCAGCTCAACTTCATTCCTTGGGAAAAGGAAACCTGTAGAAGCTAACCATTCGGTTATATTCTCCGGCGTGATATGTTTTTTATTTTGAGCCATAATTTTTTAAATATATTTCAACTTCATTAAAACTTTCGTTTTTGTAAATGCGAACTGTCGTTTGAGAAAGATTAAGTTCCTCCCGTAAATTTTTCAGTAAATGCCGTGGCATCTTATGTCCATGCTTTGTTATGTCTTCGTAGTGTTTGTATGTGAGATAAATTACTCTGTGCTTAGGTGAAAGACGGTCTAAAAGTTTTTTGATGTGTTCTTGCCTTGCCATTAGCACGGCTTTTTTCTCCTTACTAATTTCCAAGTTTTCAATGTCTGGAAAATCACGAATGATTTCTTCATCACCTGTAAATGGACTTCCTCCACCTTCTTCTAGCTTTTTATAATTCGCCAACTCATGTTCTGCTATTCCATACAGGTAAAATGTAATTGCTTTATGAAAATCTTTCTGCTTTGACTTTGATTTATCAAATGAGGGATACTTCCAAACTCTGTCAAATGTGTTGTAAGCAATTTCAGACGCAACCTGCTCATCATAGCCCCAACCCTTGCATATAGGAATCAGTTTTTTCATAAGGTCCAATTGATAACGGAATGTAAAAACCTTAATTGCTTCCTTGGCAATGGCAGAATAGTCCGGGTCTTCCTTCCACCGGATATACTCCAAAAGATTCTCTGTCGGTTCGCTATTTAAATCCTGACTTGCCATTTATGATAATCTGTCATAATGACTACCAAAAACCGTTGGTAACGATTTTGGTAGTGTAGGGCGAATAATATAACAAATGTAAATATTGGAATCAGGAAAAACAACAACTAACGCTTTTAAGTAGATTAGGAAAGAAAAACATCAAAATGGAGAAATTCAACCTCAGATACTTAAAACCCAGTGCATTCATATTTATTTGTGTGCTACTCGGTGTCGCTTTGATAGTGGCAAATAAATTCATCAACTCTCATTGGGGTGCTTCCGTTTCGGTGTTCGCTGTTATCGGTGGACTGTTTGGATTTATCAATAGTTTTCTGTGGAATGTGAGACCATTCTCATTCATGTATTCCGTTCCAGATTTTTCAGGTCGCTACGAAGGAACATTGCTTTATGAATTCCGAAATGAGAAATGTGAAACGGTGACTGATACACTGGAACACATCAAAGTGATTGTTCAAAATGGTTCTGACATAGTGATTAACTCATGGACAAAAAAGAAAGATGGAACGATGTCGTCAAAGTCCACAAGCATTGAAGCAAGTATTGTGAAAGAAAAGGATGGAACATTTTCCCTGCTCTACAATTACCTGAACGAAGGAAATTTTGAATTGGGTTTTTGTCCGCACTACGGAACTGAATACATGAAACTCATTGAGAACGGAAACGGAAAACATTTGGTTGGAAAATATTACACTGAACGGATGCCGTTTCAAACCAAAGGAAAACTTGATTTAAAATTTACCAGTAAACAATTGTATCACGAAAAATAAATTTAATAATTATGGCAAACACACACCAGTTATTTCAGCACTACAACCGTGCTATTAAACTAACGGATGAAAAGAGAGTAACGCTACTTTCATTCAGAGATTCTTTGAGAAAAAGAATGAAAACCAACTTCAATAAAATTCCTTCAGAACAAAGAAGGCAGCTTGAAATGCATTTTCAAACGCAAGGTTCTTTCATCATGGACACTATTATCAAACCAGTGAATGAAGACTTTGATTTGGATGATGGCGTTTATTTTCAGGGAACGCAATCCCGTGAACAAAGACCTGCACCGCAAGTTTTCCACGATTGGGTTTTTAATGCTGTTGACAGCGATAACGATTATGAAAAGGTAACTGATAAGCATACCTGTGTGAGAGTGAAGTATAAAATGGGCTTTCACATTGACATTCCGATTTACTACGCTGATAATTTTAATTCGCCTGACTTAGCAGAAGTTGTTAAGTGGTGGATACTTAGTAACCCTGTTGAATTCATTGCATGGTTTGAAGAAAAAACTAAATCAGGATTTCAAAAAGCATTCATGTATGAATCATTGGTGTATGCAGAACCGTATAAAAAATGGCTGAATGATATTCGTAAAGCGGATTGTCAATTAAGGCGGTTGGTACGTTATATGAAGGCATGGGCTGACCTTAAAAAAGCAGACATGCCCTGCGGTATAATCATGACCATACTTGTTGCTGAAAATTTTGCTGTGGATGAAAGGGATGATATTGCTTTCCGTGATACACTGATTAATGTGAGAAATTATTTGC
>CAYHFJ010000077.1:0-14438 GCA_964355885.1 uncultured Flavobacteriales bacterium | reverse complement strand
TTCCCACAAAAAGATGTACACGCACACCGCTACCCCTTCTCAATCCGTCAAACACTGACAGAAGGTGCCTGGCTCGAAAATAACAAACTCCATATAACCACTAACCAACACAACTACTCTATGCTTATACATGAACTCGCCCTACAGGGGAAACACAATTTGTACAACTCTATGGCTGCAGGAATTTCTGCCCGTGTCCTTGAAATCAGAAAAGAAACGGTACGCGAAAGCCTTTCCGATTTTAAAAATGTCGAACACCGTCTGGAACATGTTGGCTCAGTTCATGGAATTGACTTTGTCAATGATTCCAAGGCAACAAATGTTAATTCTACCTGGTATGCTTTAGAGAGTTTTAATAAACCGGTTGTGCTCATACTTGGGGGTGTCGATAAGGGAAATGACTACTCTATGCTAACAGAGCTTATAAAAGAAAAAGTGAAAGGAATTATCTGTCTGGGTACTGACAATAAAAAAATCCTAAAAGCCTTCAAGGAGCTTGTTCCTGTAATGGTGGAAGTTAAAACCGCTGAAGAAGCCGTTAATGCTGCCTATCAGATGGGTAAGAAAGGTGATGTTGTTTTACTTTCCCCGGCATGTGCAAGTTTTGACCTCTTTGAAAATTATGAGGATCGTGGAAGACAATTTAAGCAAGCAGTAAGAGCACTTTAAGGTGATTGTAACAAGGAAATAATCTGTTCAAATGAGTTTACCCAATATACATGCTACCTGGCTTGATAAGTACTTCAGAGGCGACAGAACAATATGGTTGATTGTATTCATTCTGTCTATCTTCTCTCTGCTTGCCGTATACAGCAGCACAGGAACGCTGGCGTATAGATATCAAAGTGGAAATACCACTTATTATCTTTTGAAGCATCTGGTAATTCTTGGGTTTGGTTTGGTGCTGATGTACCTGTCACATCTGGTAAAGTATACCTATTATTCAAAGATCTCCGCTATTGCTCTGATCATTACAATTCCTTTACTCGCAATTACCCTGATGGGTGGAACGAATCTGAACGAAGCGACACGTTGGCTTACTTTGCCGGGAACAAACATCACATTTCAAACTTCGGATTTTGCGAAACTGGCACTCATCATGTTTGTCGCTAGGATTCTATCCAGAAAGCAAGAGGAAATAAAAAGTTTTAAATCCGCTTTTATACCGGTAATATTACCTGTGCTAATTGTTTGCGCACTAATCCTGCCTGCCAATTTTTCGACAGCATTTATACTATTTGTTTCCTGCGGTTTTCTCATGTTCATAGGAAGAATTGCCATGAAATACATAGCAGCCCTTATAGGGATAGGAGTATTGTGTTTTGGGTTGTATATAGCAGTCGCTTACGCTACCGGGAATACCGGTCGTATTGAAACCTGGAAAGGGCGTATCGAACGATTTCACGATGGAAATGAAGCTGAGAATTATCAGGCTAATCAGGCTAAAATCGCGATAGCGACAGGAGGTGTCTTGGGTGTGTTTCCCGGGAACAGTATTCAGAGGAATTATCTTCCTCATCCCTATTCAGATTTTATTTATGCAATTATCGTTGAAGAGTATGGGTTGATTGGTGGAGTATTAATTATTGTGCTTTATCTCATATTGTTCTTCCGGGTGATACGGTTTATTCATCATAGCCCTATGGCCTTCGGAACATTACTTGCAGTGGGTTGTACATTTTTATTGGTCTTTCAGGCAATGATAAATATGGCTGTCACAGTGAATTTATTTCCTGTTACAGGACAACCTCTTCCGATGCTGAGTATGGGAGGAACTTCCATCTGGTTTACCAGCATTTCCATTGGAATTATATTAAGTGTTAGTCGTCAGGTGGAAAAAGAAAAGAAAGAAGGTGGTCATGAACTCGCAACCACCTGAGATACGCGTAATCATCAGCGGCGGAGGAACAGGTGGACATATTTTTCCTGCTCTTGCAATCGCTAATGCACTCAAGACGATGAACAGCAATAATAAAATTCTGTTTGTCGGCGCGGAAGGGAGAATGGAGATGGAAAAAGTTCCGGCAGCGGGATTTGAAATCATAGGATTAAATATTTCAGGATTTAAAAGGAGTGCAAGTCTGTCAAATGTTAAACTTCCTTTTCGCCTGATCGCAAGTTTATTGAAAGCAAGATCAATAGTTCGTTCTTTTAAACCTGATGTTGTAGTTGGAGTGGGTGGTTATGCAAGCGGCCCGGTACTCTTTGCCGCCGGCTTTATGAATGTTCCAACATTAATCCAGGAACAAAATTCATATGCCGGGGTAACGAATAGAATTCTTGGAAAGAAAGCGGATAGAATTTGTGTTGCCTATGAAAAGATGGAAAGATATTTCCCGGCTAAAAAAATTATATTGACAGGAAACCCTGTCAGACAGGATATAGGATCGGGAAAGGCAGAAAGGGAAGAAGCATTGCGACATTTTGGATTGGCATCGGGTGTACCTACTGTACTTGTGATAGGAGGAAGCCTCGGAGCAAGGACAATCAATGAAAGTTTCAATGCGGGATGGAGACGGTTAATTGAAGCAGGGATGCAGATCTTATGGCAAACGGGAAAGAGCTACCATACCGAGGCCAGAGGAATTGAAGCTGACGCGAATGGAAAAATGAAGGTCTTTGATTTTATCTCTCGTATGGATCTTGCTTATGCAGCTGCTGATATTATTGTATCAAGGGCTGGGGCAAGTTCCTTATCAGAATTGGCGATAGTTGGCAAGCCCGCTATCCTGGTGCCTTCTCCGAATGTCGCTGAAGATCACCAAACCAAAAATGCGCTGGCATTGGTCGAGAAGAATGCGGCGGTCATGATTAAAGATGGGGATGCAAAAGAAAAACTCATTGGCCGCATTATACAACTGAAGAACGATTCTAAGGAGTACACTGATCTGAGTACAGAATTATTGAAACTGGCCAGAAAACAGGCGGATATTGAAATCGCTGAAGAGGTATATAAGTTATGCGGAATAAAAAATAAGAGTAATTAGAAAACGTTACTATTCATTATTAATAATTCAGGGTTAAGGAATTTTGGAAACAGAAAAACTTACACACGTTTATTTCATTGGTATTGGTGGCATTGGAATGTCTGCATTGGCAAGGTATTTCAAGTCAATGGGAAAAGTTGTGTCCGGTTATGATAAGACTCAAACTTCTCTCACTAATGAATTGGAAGCGGAGGGAATCAGTATTCAATTCACAGATGAAGTTTCGGGAATACCTCAGGAATTTCAATACCCTTCCGGGAATGCTGACTCAGTCCTTGTTGTTTATACTCCGGCTGTTCCTAAGGATCATAAAGGCTTGAATTATTTCAGAACATTAAATGTTTCTGTAAAAAAGCGTGCCGAAGTATTGGGAATGATCACCGCCAATACCTATACTATAGCTGTTGCCGGAACCCATGGAAAGACAACAACTTCTTCCATTATCGCGCATCTGCTTACCCATGCCGGATTGAATTGCACAGCTTTCCTTGGTGGAATCGCCAGAAATTACAATACCAACTACCTTCCGGGAAACCCTTCCGCCGGCACCGGAGTAGTCGTCGTCGAGGCGGATGAGTACGATCGCTCCTTCCTGACTTTAAATCCTGATATATCAGTAATCACCTCCATGGATGCTGATCACCTCGATATCTATGGAGATAAAAATTACATGGAGGACTCCTATCGCATGTTCGCGGCAAAGCTTAAGCCGGGAGGAAAATTATTTTTCCGCAAGGGCCTTAATTTGGCTGACCTCGGTCTAAGTTATTCCACTTATTCTGTGAATGAGAGCAGTGATTTTTTGGCGCGCAATATAAGAATTGAAAATCACCGTTATCATTTTGACTGGACTGATAACACCAAAACCATTACAGACCTGACCTCCGATTTGCCGGGATGGCACAATGTGCTGAATTCAGTTGTTTCTATTGCCATTGTAAAACATCTCGGACTTACCGATGATCAGATACGGGAAGGAATGAGAACATATTCAGGTGTTAAAAGACGATTTGATATACAAGTCCGCACTGCCGATATGGTATATATCGATGATTATGCACACCATCCCGAAGAACTGAGAGCTTGCATTTCTTCTGCACGTGAATTATATCCCGGCAAAAAGATCCTGGGAATCTTCCAGCCACATCTTTTCAGCCGTACCCGGGATTTTGCAGATGGATTCGCTAAAAGCTTGTCATTATTGGATGATTTATTGCTGTTAGATATATATCCAGCCCGTGAGTTGCCGATTCCCGGAGTGGACTCAACGATTATCCTTGATAAAATGTCACTTCAGTCCGGAATGATATGCAAAAAGGAGGACGTACTCAAAGTATTGGAAAATAAAAAATTTGATGTTCTCCTCAGCCTTGGAGCAGGAGACATTGATCAGTTGGTGGATCCCATAAGAAATTATCTGTTGTCAACTCACGTTCAATCGCTCTCAGATGAAATATAAAATTGATTGGAATAGCTCAAAACGAATGGTAATTCGCATCACGGTAGGGCTTGCATTCCTGATTTCTGTAGGTTTTTCTGACTCCCGTCAGAGCAGGATGGAGTGCAATGAAGTGATCATTAGCATCCTTGATACCCTCGGACAGTCCTTCGTAGAGCCGGAAGACATCCAATTGATCGTCCTGAATAAGTTTGGGGAATTGAAAGGGCAAAAGCTAAGTTCTATTAACATCTCTTTGTTGGAAAAAATCATTGATAATAACCCATTTGTCGCGGATGCGGAAGTATTTTCATCCGTTGATGGAAAGCTCAATATTGAAGTTCTGCAACGCCGGCCTGTTGTTCGTGTAGTTAACTTCAATGAGGAGAGTTTTTATATTGATGATCAAGGAATTTTTATGCCTCTATCCGAGAAATATACAGCCAGAGTACCCGTAGCGAATGGCTATATTTTTAATCGCGAAGCTGAACGTTTGGTTAAAGCAATAACGAATGACACTTCAAATACAACTATCAGATATGTTTATGATGTCGCGCACTTTGTAAGCCAGGATGATTTCTGGAGCGCGCAGATTGAACAGATATATGTAAATGCAGGGGGAGATATTGAATTGATTCCACGTGTTGGAAGACATACCATCATACTCGGTGATGGAAAGGATATTCAGGAAAAGTTTGACAGATTATTTTTATTCTACACAGAGGGATTGAGTAAAACAGGTTGGGATAAATTCAAGACAATCAATTTAAAATTTAAGGACCAGGTGGTCTGCACTAAAAAATAATATGGAAAATAACGACATTATCGTAGGACTGGACATCGGTACAACTAAAATCTGTACCATCGTTGGTCGCAAGAACGAGTTTGGCAAGATTGATATTCTGGGCTACGGGAAAAGTGAGTCACTCGGCGTAACACGTGGTGTCGTGACAAATATTGTCAATACCATTGACTCTATTCGATCTTCTATTGAAGAAGCTTCGACGAAGTCAGATGTTGATATATCAGCTGTTTACGTTGGTATTGCCGGTCAACATATAAAAAGTTTGCAACACCGAGGTATGCGTACCCGGAATACTTTGGATGATGAGATCGGACAGAAAGATATTGATGCCATTGTTGAAGACATGTACCGTCTCGCCATGCCTCCGGGCGAGGAGATCATTCACGTGATCCCACAGGAATTCATTGTTGATAATGAGCAAGGAATAAAAAATCCGATCGGGATGTCCGGTATACGGCTTGAAGCAAATTGTCACATTATAACAGGACAGATTACCGCCGCCAAGAATATTTATAAATGTGTGATGCGTGCGAATCTTTCCACTCAGGGATTGTTTCTGGAGCCACTCGCATCATCCGATGCAGTTTTGACCGAGGAAGAAAAAGAGGCAGGGGTTGTGTTGGTTGATATCGGCGGAGGAACAACAGACATTGCCATATTTCAGGATGGAGTGATTCGTCATACCGCGGTGATTCCATTTGGCGGAAATGTAATCACAGATGATATCAAAGAAGGTTGCACCATCATTCGTAGTCATGCGGAACTTCTTAAAATAAAGTTTGGTTCTGCTCTGGCAAGTGAGAATCAGGAAAATGAGATAGTTTCCATTCCCGGACTTCGTGGTCGTGAGCCTAAAGAAATTTCTGTGCGTAATCTTGCAAGCATTATTCAGGCTCGCATGGAAGAGATTATCGAGAATGTATACTATGAGATCCGTAACTCAGGTTTTGAGAAAAAACTTATCGCGGGGATTGTGATCACCGGTGGAGGCGCGCAGCTGCGACATACAGTGCAACTGGTTGAGTTCATAACAGGGATGGATACACGAATTGGTTATCCAAACGAACATCTGGCTAAAGGATCTGACGAACTAAAAAGCCCGATGTATGCGACCGGAGTCGGATTAGTGATCAAGGGATTCCATGATATGGAGAAAAAAATGAAGGAGGAGAGTAGTGTTGTTCAGGAAGGAAAAGGGAAGGATCGTAAAGAAAAGTTGCAGAAGTCATTCTTCGAAAAAATTCTCGATATGCTGAAGGAGGATGACCAGGATACAGAGATGAAGTAATTTAAATTTTCTTAAAACACAAAACATAACATAAAACATACAATCATGGAATTCGATCTTAACAAGGACCAGGGATCTATCATCAAAGTGATAGGAGTTGGAGGCGGTGGAAGCAATGCTGTTAACCACATGTACCGTCAGGGTATCAAAGGTGTGGAATTTGTTATCTGTAATACAGACGCGCAGGCACTTGAGATTTCTCCGGTGCCAACAAAAATTCAATTGGGTTCCAGCCTGACTGAAGGACGTGGAGCTGGCTCCATCCCTGAAGTAGGTCGAAATGCCGCGATTGAAAATATTGAAGATATCCGGAAGATTCTCTTTGCAAATACACGCATGGTCTTCATTACTGCCGGTATGGGTGGTGGTACCGGTACGGGTGCAGCTCCAATCATTGCTCAGACAGCCAAGGAGATGGGGATTCTTACTGTAGGAATCGTTACAATCCCTTTCGATTTTGAAGGAAAGAAAAGAAAACAACAGGCGGATGAGGGTATCGAAGCCTTGAAAAATAGTGTCGACACTATCCTTGTGATCCGCAATGAAAAATTGCGTGAGATGTTCGGTAATCTGAAATTATCTGAGGCTTTTTCTAATGCTGATGATATTCTGACGACAGCCGCAAAGGGAATTGCTGAGATTATAACTGTTACCGGTTATATTAATGTCGATTTTGAAGATGTTAAAACTGCAGTTCAGAATAGCGGTAATGCAATCATGGGTTCTGCCGTTGCCGAAGGTGAAAATCGTGCTCTGATAGCTGTTGAAAAAGCACTATCTTCTCCATTACTCAATGATGATAATATTAAAGGTGCAAGATTCATTCTGATGAACATCGCTTCAGGTTCACGTGAAGTAACAATGGATGAAATCGGAGATATCACAGATTATATTCAGGATCAGGCGGGACTTACCGCGGATATTATATGGGGTAACTGTCACGATGAATCACTGGACGAAAAGTTAAGTGTGACTATCATTGCTACTGGATTTAAGACGAGGGAGCAGATTGGAAGTGAAATTGAAAAGAAACACCGCAATCAGAAAACCATCCGTGTATTGGGTGTTGATGAGCCTGCCGATGCGCCAAAAGAAAACGTTAAGAAGACACCTCAGGAAGCTGATTTGTTTGAGCCGGTGCTTTTGAAAAAAGAGGAGACACCATCTCCTGTTAACGACGAGAGAACATATGAGTTTACGGTTGGACCTTCATCCAAAGAAAATGAAAATACAAATACAAAGTTTCCGTTAGACAGGACAAATGATATTTCTGACACAGAGATTCCAAAAGTGTACGATCTGCACGAGCATTCACTTGATGAGGCGGAAGAGGATCAGTTCCGCAAAACACGGGATCGTATCGCGCGTTTGAAATCATTAAGTTTCCGTATAGGTAATTCTTCTAATATAGTTGATATGGAAAAGGAGCCAGCATACAAACGCCGGAATGTGAAGCTGGACAATGTTCCTCATTCCAGCGAAAATAATGTGTCAAGGTATACCTTGTCATCTGAAGATGATAAAAAGGCGGAGCTAAGACAGAATAACTCATTCTTACACGATAACGTAGATTAAACCGTTTTCCGGGTTCAACTAACCCGGAAAGTTAATTAATAGTGTTTTCATGTTACGTTTTATTTTTCAGATGTAGCCTCTCATAGAGGCTACATTTTTTTTATACTTCACTGAGACTGTCGAACACGGCTTTTTTCAACGATCGCTTATTTCAGATTCATCTGATAGAATTGGACGGGTTAATATGATGTATTTAAATTTCATTCTATATCTTCGTGATACAATTAAACAAATGGTCGAAGGAGCCTTGTCAAGCTGGATCGGCCTTAAATTATGTAATCTATGAATTTAGAGGAACAAATCAATCAGGAATTAAAAACGGCCATGCTCGCAAAAAATGAAGCTGGCGTTCGAAGCTTGCGTGCCATCAAACAGGCGATTTTAATAGCCAAGACTTCCGGAATCGGAGAAATAAAAAAGGAGGATGAACTAAAAATGCTTCAGAAACTGGTGAAACAGCGCAAAGAATCAGTCGAAATTTATCAGCAACAAAATAGGGCAGATCTTGCCGCCCCTGAACTGGAGGAAATTGCCATAATTGAGAAGTATTTACCCATAATGTTGTCAGAAGATGAAATTAAACAACAATTACAGGCCATTATATCGGCTATGGGCACCGTGAGCCCACAGGAAATGGGAAAAGTAATGGGAGCCGCTACCAAACATTTTGCCGGAAAAGCCGATAATAAAATTGTTTCGAAGCTGGTTAAAGAAATTTTGGGAGCTTCCTGAATATTTGCATAAAATAGATAGATTCTTATCTTTGAATAATATTATCACCCGCAATTCTAAATTAATTATTCACAAAGACAAATTTAGCGGGTAAATTGTCCTTTGTGTACAAATTATTGCCCGATGAAAACCGGAAAAGTAAAATTCTTTAATGAATCCAAAGGATATGGATTCATCTTAGTTGACGAAGACCAAAGCGAAGTTTTCGTGCATCACAGTGGTATTGTTGACAAAATTCGGGAAAACGACCTCGTTGAATTCGAAATTGTCGATGGTAAAAAGGGACAGAATGCTGTTAGTGTAAAACGCCTGCAGTAATTCTTGCTCAAACGAATTGAATAGGGAACCCATAGGGATTCCCTTTTTTTTGTGAAATTATTTTTGGTTAAAGGAATCTCTTTTCAAGTATTTTTTATGCTTCCGCATGAACTCATCTACAGAATAAGAACCGGAGCCATAAACCAAAAAGAAAAAGAGCAGGGCAAGAATAAGTAATGAAATTCCCAACTCAGATTCCATTGAGAAAAATCTTTTGATAAGATGGGTTAATATTTCAGTAATTTTAACAATGAAATCAATCATTTTAGCGACATTGACCTGCAATTTCTGTCCTGAAAAAATTAACTAATATTATTCTCCGGGATAGTAGTATCAATGATCGGGGGTTCCGATCGAAAATCAGCTACCGGATCTGTCACGAAAAAATACGATTCTATGATTCATTCTTTATCGTTTACAAAATTATCCCTGATACTGATCTTCCTGTTCTGTTTTCATATAAACATGAAATCACAAAGTCTTTTGGATTTACTCCCGCTTATCCCGAAGCCTGAAAGCACCGAACTGCTTGATGGTTCATTTACACTTACCGGTGAAACACCTCTGTACATAAGTGGTTACGATGTAAGGAATGATGCGGAATTATTCAATGATTATCTGGAAGAGTATTATGGATATCGTCTGAAAATTTCTGTTTCGAACCAAATTAATAAGGGATCGCTTAACATCCGTAAAGCCGAATCCGCGGCGGCTTTAAAAACGGATGAATACCGTTTGAAAGTTTTAAGTTCGGCAATCGAAATCACCGGTGGTTCCGGAGCAGGAGTGTTTTACGGTCTTCAGACATTGATACAGCTCTTGCCTGCTGGTAAAGTCAATGCGCTAAGTATTCCCGCAGTTTCAATAAGTGACAAGCCCCGATTTGCCTGGAGAGGTATGCACCTTGACGTTAGTCGTCATCTCTTTTCTGTTGATTTTATCAAAAAATATATTGACTATCTCGCAAGTTATAAAATGAATACTTTTCATTGGCACCTCACCGATGATCAAGGCTGGAGGATTGAAATTAAAAAATATCCTAAGCTGCAGAAGATTAGCGCTTATCGCAAAGGTACTTTGATCGGTCACCTCGGAAACACACCTGAATTGTATGACACACTTAATTATGGTGGGTACTACTCTCAGGAACAAGTTAAGGATGTTGTCGCTTATGCAGCCAAACGACACATCATGGTTGTTCCGGAAATTGAAATGCCCGGTCATGCACAGGCCGCTTTAGCTGCTTATCCTGAATTTTCTTGCAGTGGCGGACCATTTGAAGTCGCTAAAAAATGGGGCGTGTTTTCCGATGTGTTTTGTCCTAAAGAAGAAACTTTTGATTTTTTAAAAAATGTTCTTAAAGAGGTTGCGGGACTTTTTCCGGGAAACTACATCCATGTTGGTGGTGATGAATGCCCAAAGGATCGCTGGAAGGAATGTGTAAGTTGTCAGGCTTTGATAAAAAAAGAGGGACTGAAAGATGAGCACGCATTGCAGAGTTATTTTATGAATCGTATTGAAAAGATTCTTACCGGTCTGGATAAAAAGATGATTGGATGGGATGAGATACTCGATGGTGGCTTGGCGGTGAATGCTACCGTAATGTCTTGGCGTGGAAGCAGGGGAGGCATTGAAGCCGCTACATCCGGACACGATGTCGTCATGTCACCTACGACTTTCTGTTATTTCGATTTTTACCAGAGTAAATACCCTGGTGAACCATTAGCTATCGGCGGGTATTTGCCACTTGAACGCGTGTATCAGTTTGAACCAATTCCTGATGTACTGGATGAAAAGCAGGCGAAATATATTCTCGGTGCTCAGGCTAATGTGTGGACTGAGTACATAACGACACCTAAGCAAGTTGAATATATGATCATGCCCAGAATGGCTGCTTTGTCTGAAATTCTGTGGTCAACGAAAGAAAGCAGGAACTATGAAGCATTTACAAAAAGACTGGTAGGTCATTTTAAACTTCTTGATTTTAAAAAGGTAAATTATTCTAAAGCCATTTTTGATATTCAGGAAAGTGTTTATCCACATTCTAAAAACGGTGCTTTGGCGATTGACTTGTCTACTTCCTATAAGCAAGGTGTTATACATTATACTATTAATGGTGAACCACCTTCACTTACTGCTCCTGTATACAAAGATAGGATTGTTGTGGATCAAACAATTGGTGTGCGAGCGGCAATTTTTGATGGAGCTATTATCAGAGGAAGGGAATATTCCCGCATATTTAAAATAAACCTCGCAACAGGTAAGGAGATCATACTCGGTAATCTTCCTCATGAAGAATATTCCCGTGGGGGTGGCTTTTCACTGGTGAACGGTATTACCGGTAACATCCCATGGATGGGTTCCGACTGGCTGGGTTTTCTCGGGGATGGACTGGATGCAACTATCGATCTTGGCCAGGTCATGAGTATTTCTAAAGTCGGATTAGATGTTTTAGTGGATGAGATTTCGTCGATCTATTTCCCAAAGGGTGTTCGCGTTCTTGTCAGTGAAGACGGAACCAATTATACCGGTGTGAAAAAATTAGAGGAGGCAGACCTCAATTCTAAAGACAGATTGATTAAAATTACTTTTGATAAAACGAAAGCCCGTTGGGTGAGAGTTCTGGTAAAGAATTATGGAATTATTCCTGAAGGCAGACCGGGTGCCGGTAAGCCTGCATGGTTGCTGGTTGATGAGATTACAATAGATTAAATACTAAAATTTAATTGTAATTATTGTTTGAATTATTAATCAAAAGAAACCATCTTTTATTTAGAGATGTTTATTGTTTGCGATGAATTGAGTTTTACATCCTTGGCGATTGAAAACCTTATTACCTTAGTAACAATTATCAGCTCCGCATACACTTACCTTATTACCTTCTTGAAAGTATCCTATTATGAAAATTGAATACAACAATCTTTTTATCCATTTTATTTTAAGAGGAATAAAATGGGAAATAAGATAATAAGGTAGCTCATGGGTTATGCCGTTTTGTTACTAAGGTAATAAGGTTTTATCGAAAATAATCTGAAGAGTACATTTATATTCCAAATTTGGAAATATTTTGAATTCTAATTAATCGAAAAGAATTGATAATTAAATTTCATTTAAAAAATTCACAAATCATTGCCGTTTGAAGTATAATATGGTTTAGCATCCGGCAGCGCCTACTCTAAATTCAAATTCCTGTTTAACTTTTGCTCCTTTGGATGTTTCCGCAGGTTTCCAATGCGGCATTTTAACAATTGCCTGAAAGAGCAACTTATCAATTTTCAGATCTCCCGTCGATTTGGAAAGCCGAATATTGGTTATTTCACCTGTCTCGTTTATTGTGAATTTTACAATGCCGGCTTCCAGTTGATCAGTATTTGTTGCAGTAATTAGATCAATGGTATTCTCCTTCAAGTATTTTCGCATTTGTTCATATCCTCCCCGAAACTTCGCTTCGATTTCCGGAACTACTCTAAGAGATACATTCATGTTTCGGGTTGTCATTATGTCAGTTGCAGGGTTGACGTATTTATACGAAATATTCATGATAATATCAGCCCCGATATCCGCATTATTTAAAATGTATTTTTGATCGCTGCTCAGAATATCCTTTATACTTGTTGCTTTCATTGATTTGCCATTACAGGTAGATTGAATTTCCGCTGATACAAAATTGGCAAACCAATTTGAAGGATAGCCCGGGATAATTTCACTTAGGAATTTGCTTGCCTTCAGTTTTTCTTTTTTGACAGCGCGATTATTTGCAGCATGAATTTCATAACTCAGATTCATTGAAGCAGCTGTAGTCACTTTTTCTTTTTTTTCAGAACGTGAATAAGCTGTAAGTTGGTCAGGACTTGTCTGCTGAGAAAAACCTACAGCTGGAATCAGAAATAGGATTAGGTTTAGGGTGAAGATGCTGCTATTCATGTTTTTTTATATTTTAGTATCTGTTTTGACAGAACAAAATTAGTATTGATTTCCGGAAATCGCGTTACTCATTAGTTATTGACTTGTTATTGATCTGTTAATGATGGTTTTAAGCCATAGAAAAAGCCTAATTTTGGATTTCTCAAATGAAACAGAACCGGTCGAAACTATTTATTGTAACTTCTTCTTTTGCATTAGTGATTGTGTTGATTATTCAGGTTAATTGGATTCTACAGTCTGCAAAAATAAAGGAAGCCTTGTTTAACGAAAAGGCCAATCTGGTTCTTTCACGGACAATCGAAGCCCTTACTTCAGATACAGAAACCTGTAAGAAAATCGGAGCTTTTGTCGAAATGGATGGGACATCTGAAACAACTGTTTTATTAGGAGAGAATGAAGTCCTGAAAATTGATTCTTTATTCTCTCACTACATGAAGTTTTATAATATTCATGTCGATTATTCTTTTGTGGTCGCTAAGCCAAGTGCTGTTAATGCAAGGGCCAGAACTGATTTTTCAAATTATATATATAATTTGCCTTTAGATGAAGTGTCCATTGAGAATGGTTTTGAATTGAAGTTGCTCTTGCCGGAGAAAAGACAATTCATACTAGCAGAGATGGGAACACTTTTTATTACTTCCGTTATTCTTATACTTGTCGTTCTTGTTTTATTTTGGCGAACTATTTTATTGCTCATGAAAGAGAAAAGAATTGCTGAATACACAACGGACTTTTTAAATAACATGACACATGAGTTTAAAACACCTCTTACCAATATTGCGCTCGCGGGAAAGATGATAGGAAAGGATTCAACATTGAAAAGCGAGGACAGATTAAGACATTACTCAGGAATAATACTGGAAGAGAATGAGAAGTTAAGACTGCAGGTTGAACTGGTATTGAGCATGACTGCATTGGAGAGAGGTGAAATTCCTTTGCGAAAAACAGAATTGAATTTTCACGACCTAATTTATGATTCTTTAAAATTCATCAATATACAGATTGAGAACCGGCAAGGGAATGTTAAGTTAAACTTACAGGCGGACAAGTTTGTAATATTGGGAGATAAAACTCATCTTATCGGTGCTTTGCGCAATTTGATTGACAACGCCATTAAATATTCTAAGGAGAAGCCTGAAATATCTATTCTAACATGCATGGAAGGTCAAAATTTAGTCATTAAAGTTTTTGATAAGGGTATTGGTATAGAAAATGAATATCAAAGGAAGGTATTTGATAAATATTTTAGAGTTCCTAAAGGAGACGTTCATGACGTGAAAGGATTTGGTCTCGGTTTGGCTTATATTAAAAAAATAGTAACTATTCAGTTCCCAAGGTAGCGATTTTTACCAGTGAAGCAAATACTGGCAA
>CAYHFJ010000076.1:0-14651 GCA_964355885.1 uncultured Flavobacteriales bacterium | reverse complement strand
GCGGTGATGGCGGTGATGGCGGTGATGGCGGTGATGGCGGTGATGGCGGTGATGGATATTGATACGTAGATGCGCACGGCCGTGCGCATCTACGTATCAATATCCATACCCATCAATATCCATACGCATCAACATCCATACCCATCAATATCCATACAAATGAACAACCAAACCCATCAATACCAATACGCATCGATGACCATATAAATCAATATCCATACGCATCAACACCATTATACATCAACAAAATTATCAAAACCACAATACAAACATTAACAACCAAATCCATATAACAATTTATTCCATATCAGAAAATAATATACGATGATGCCATATCCATTCAGATCCGCAAATCACATACTCCATAGATTTTAAAAAACGATTCAAAGTAAAGTCCAATCTAATTCGAAACAAAATAATACTATAACAAAACAAATAAATTCAATTGAATGGCAAAATATCAAAACAAATACCGAACAACATCTGCACGGGCGAAATGGTGGAATTATGCAAATGACGGCGTGTACTTCATTACTATCTGTACTGCAGACAGGCTACATCTGTTTGGAGAAATTAAAAACGCCAAAATGCATTTCTCGGACATAGGCGAAATTGCTAATTATGAATGGAACAAATCATTCGATATCCGAACCGAACTATTCTGCGATGTGTCTGAAATTATGCCCAATCATATTCATGCTTTGCTGCGTATTGTAAATGACTTGCATAACAATGCTTCGAATCCAATGTTGCAAAACCCTGATAATACACCTGAAATAATAATCCCAAATCATGGAATTGCAATCCGTGCCAAAAAATCCATCTCCTCCTTCGTAGCCGGATTTAAATCATCCGCAACCAAACAAATAAATGAATTAAGAAACACTCCCAAATTACCTGTCTGGCAACCAAGATTTCACGATCATATTGTCCGTAACAGAGATGAATACGAACGTATCTATCGTTATATCAAAAATAATCCTGCGACATGGGAACGGGATAGACTTAATAAATATATCAAATCCATGTAGCTTTCCGAAATATAAAATGATGAAAGCTGTATGAGAATTGGTTATCCTGTCCAAATTTTTTGAAAAACGAAACAAGTTCGGTATAATACGGAACGAATATTGTTTTTTGTCCAATAGAACTTATCTTAGCATTTCCTGAATTTATATAAACATAAATTAATTCCCAACTTATTCAAATGAAACACACCCTCTTTACATTCTCCGTATTTATTTTTCTGTTTCATGCTAATGCAATTTCTCAGGTCAATACCTATTTCGAAAATAATCCAATCTGGACGATCAATTCAGCTTGTTCTGCACCCTTACCTTGTCTTGAGTATGAAACAAAAAACTACTTCATTAAAGGCGATACATTAATTAATAACCTCATTTATAAAAGTATTTTAAAAAAGGGAGAGGGATATTATCAGAATCTAGGTCCGCCAGCACCCGGTTGTGACGGTTCGTATTGGTACATAGATACAATTCCCTCATTTTTTCTTCGCTCCCTGAATAAACAAATGTTTGTTCGCTTTCCTTCTGATACAACAGACCAACTGCTGTACGATTTTGATCTGGAAGTGGGTGACACATTACCAATCTCTTATAATCACAACAGTACAATTGTGGTTTTAAGCATTGATAGTGTTAATACCCAAAATGGATATCTGAAAATTTTTGAATTAGCAGGGAATAATAGCACACCGTATTTGGTAGAAGGTATTGGCAGTTCCGCAGGATTAATTGAACCATATGAAGTTTGGTTAGAATGTTCGTGGACCTTAACTTGTTATAGTCTCAACGACACATCCTATTTTCCAATTAGCGGCCTAAGCTGTAATCTTTCCATTGGAATTGGTCATCCTGAAGACCTGGAAAACATTTTTATTTTTCCAAATCCCGGTTCCGGCAGCGGTACAATGAGTCTAATGTCTTATATAAATAATGCCTCTTTAACCATTTATAATTACGTTGGAGAATCCGTAAAGGTAGTATCGGGTATTTACGGACAAAATATTACTCTGGCTGAGCACAATTTAGAAAGTGGAATTTATTTTTTAAGCCTAAGTCAGGACCAACAAATAATTGCAAAAGGAAAATGGATAATTATAAAAAACTAAAACACAAACTTGAATATCACTCAATGATTTTAAAAAAAGCACTCTTTCCTCAATTTATCTTCTGCATTTTATTTGTGCTGTCTACAAACTCCGAAATTCTTGCTCAAAAACCATCAAAAATAGACCCTGAAGTAAATAAGATTTTGGAAAATCAATTATTTCAGCAAGATGAGGGGATGCAATTAATTAATGACAAAAAGTTTGAAGAGGCCAATGCTTTTTTAAATAATGAGCTGAATAAAAACGACCTTAACAAAGATGCTTATTTTAAACGCGGAGTAGTCAATTGGGAGTTGAATGATACTATGGCAGCATGCCGTGACTGGAGTTCTGTACTTGCTCTTGGAGATACTGCTACTTTTTTACTCCTTGAAGCAAAATGTCATAGTACTATGGTTGTAGAAGATGAAATCATTCCAGCAAAGGAATATAAAAAATTATTCGCTTCTGAATTATCCGGAAAGAAAGGTGAAGATCCGGCTATGGCAAAAACGGTAGTGGAAGTTATGCCGGAGTTTCCGGGAGGTGATGCCTCTTTAGTGACCTATTTAAAAAATAATCTGAAATATCCGGCAGATGCCAGGAATAAAAATATTCAAGGTCGGGTCTTTGTTAATTTTATTATTAGTGCGAAAGGAAAAGTATTGTTTCCCTATATAGTCAGGGGGCTTGATAAATCTTGTAATGATGAAGCGATTCGATTAATAAAAAACATGCCCGCCTGGAAACCCGGGAAACAAAATGGTAAAGATGTAATGGTACGGTATAATTTACCGGTGAAATTCGCATTGAAATAATTAATTCCAATTCTCCGCAAACTATTAAAAGATTCAGGGTTATTTTTCAAAGAGAAATAAATATATCCAATCCGGCTTTCGCGAAAGAAATTAATTATTCATCGTTCAACACTGTCACTGTACCTCTATAATTTTCATTTGCTTCCGGGGAATAGAGATGCAGCACATAATAGTATACACCATCACCGGCATCCTTCGGGTTCCAAAGTTTATTTACATTCTCTGTTTCATAAAGCATTTTTCCCCAGCGGTTATAAATCTGAAGTTTAAATCGGTCAGATAATCCCTTAATATTAAAAATATCATTCTTCCCATCTCCATTCGGTGTGATTACATTCGGGATGAAGAGTGTGTCACATTTCACTTTTGAAATGGTAACCTGAGAAATATACGAAGAAAGTCCATCTGGATTTCTTACTTCCAATCTGACAGGATATGTTCCCTGTTGTGAATAACAAACTAAGGGGGGTGTCTGCCCGGAGAAGCTTGAAGGTTCCCCACCGGAGAAAATCCACTCCCAGCTGTCTACCGGATTTGCACTCGCTTCCTGAAATTGATAACAGGTTTGAGGACATATCGTATCAAGAGTAGTTGTAAAAAATGCAGTAGGGGGAATATTCTCACACTCAATATTCGTAGCATAAAACGGTGTGCTCTCTGTCAATACAGGAATTGAAACTATTGGAAATATTTCAGTCGCAGTAACGGTTACATAAGACACCTCCAGTGAATCCTGACTTAGGCTAAAATTTATTGGAGCAGTGTAACATGGAATTTGTCCTACAGTGTCTGTTTTAATGATGTAGGCGTTTCTGAAAGATGAGGGTGGCCGCATATCACCGGTAAAGGCATAAGACCCTTCTGAATTTCGCACAACCTGGAAAGCATAGTTCGTAAACATTGGGGATACAGGATATTGTACGGCCCAGTCAATACCTCCGAGCAGATTAATTTTTGCAAGCATTACATTTCTTTCATCGAATGTACCGATATCACCAGTCATAATGAGTGAGCCATCCGGTAAATTCAGAATATCACGGGCAACTTCCCATGAATTCAATCCTGTTGTGCCATCATAGAGTCTGGACTGGATGAAGAGCCCTGTACTATCAAAACGTTGGATGGAAATATCATACTCACTTGTCAAAGAATATCCAAGGCTTGAAAATACCCAAGTCCCATTTTGCCATACCAGTGAATGAGGCTCATCACTGTAAAAAACTCCGGTAACTGTTGTGCTGAGCTGATTCCCGGCACTGTCAAGAAGAAGCAGAAAATTATTATCATTAATTGGAGTACCTATACCATAACTGTTAGTATTCCCTAAAATCCCCAATCGGCCATAACCATCTAAAGCGGCTGAAACAGGAGTCAATGAAAAAGGTGAGGTATAATGCTGTGACCATAACCAGTTTCCTGAAGTATCCATCTTATGAACCAGCACCCCGTTATATCCTCCGGTATTGTAGTTAGACGTACAGACTATATAAATATGTTCCCTCTCGGCTTCAAGGTCTATTGCCATATCACTCTGGCTGAGACTTATCGTTTTTCTCCAAAGTTCATTTCCGACACTATCTGTTTTTAACAAGACAGGATAAAGATCCGGTGGATTGATTCCTGTAAATGATGAGAACAGTAAATAATAACCTCCATCTGCAGAAGGAATTACCCTGGTTGGAACATTCTTCTCTGTTGAAGCATAACTTTTAACCCATTGTTGAACCCCATTAATGTCTGTCTTAAACAATACTGTCCGAATTTCATTTGTGCCGAGAGGTAATATGGATGCAAGCACAAAACCACCATCATGAGTAACACACAAAGAAGTACCATATTCACTGGTGCTGCTACCATACGTTTTTAGAAAAGTGGATTGAGCAAAAGTTTGAGAATGGAAAGCGAGGATTGCACCAATTAAAAACAAGAAAGTGAATCGTATCATAGGAATGTGCAAATAATCGAAATTAATCTTTACACAAGATATGAGAAATCCTTTTAGGCACTTTGTTAATGGTTGTTAAATTAGTTGATGGATAATCATAGAAAAGCGTTTGGCAGATTCACGAAATCAGCGGCCAGGTTTTCATTTCTATCGTATATTTTACTCCTCTCCAAAGTAGTCGCTGTCAATTTTTTTAAGTTCGTATATTTGTTGTGTTGTGCAACCAAGATTGTAGTCTATCATTAGCTGAGCCAATTGTTCTCCACCAATAAGCACTATTTTAGTTTCATTTTTTGGCGTGTATTCCAAAGCTTCTTTTGTAAAATTAGATGTCGTGATGAAGATCCCTTTTTTTGCACCCTGCCCCGCCAAAGCACCAACAAATTTGTGAAGTTCTGGTCTTCCAACTACGTTGCCTGGTCTCCAGCGCTTGGCTTGAATGTAAATAATGTCAAGTCCGAGCTTGTCTTCCTTTATTGTTCCATCAATTCCTTCATCACCGCTCTTCCCAATTGCTTTTCCTGCATCCTTGATAGATCCGCCATATCCCATTTTTACTAAAAGTTCAACTACAAGTCTCTCGAAAAATGTTGGTGATAAGTCAACCACTCGGTTAAGTAAATCAGAAGCTAATGATTTTCTAATTCGTTGATATGCCTTGTCAAGATTTTCTTCGGGTGTTTGTTCGCTTGTTTCTACAATTACAATTTCTTCTTCACTATCATTATCATTACGGCTTGCATTTTGAAATTCAAGAAATGCAGGAAATTGTCTCAAATACTTTGCGTCTAAACGGTCGGGATTCTTCTTCAAAGTATCAAGTCCAATCTGAGTAATTACAAAAGTCGAACGTTTGGGAGAGTCAAGTAGTCCGGCCTTTTTTAAATATGTTTTTGCCCAACCAACTCTGTTGTCAAAAATTGCTTGATTGCCACTAGTCAAAAGTTCTTTCCGTTCCTCGTCCGTCACATGAAACTCGATAGCCAATTTTTCGATTAGGTCTCTGTATTTATATTCCTGTTTGTCCGAAACAAGTTTGAGTAAAGGAAGCATTACTGATTGGTAGTCTGGTATCATATTTTTTCCGTTTTCTCTGTGTTTATTAGGAGTTGCTGTTTTCTAAGCTTTTCCCTTGTCATCTGGGTTTATTCCATCCAAATATACAAAACCAATCCTACTCTATCCATTAATACCCTTCCTTATGCACACCCTTCACTGCCCTTCCGGAAGGGTCATTCATCGTCTGAAACGAAGCATCCCATGCGAGAGCCTCAGCACTACTGCAGGCAACTGAAGGAACCGAAGGAACACATGCTGCTGCCGTATCTGAAGGGAAATGTTCGCTGAAAATACTACGGTAAAAATATTCTTCTTTACTTCTTGGTGTATGAACAGGAAACCGATATTTCGCTTGTGTCATCTGTTCATCACTTACTGAAACTGCTGCAAGTTCTTTCAGTGAATTAATCCATCCATAACCAACTCCATCTGAAAATTGTTCTTTCTGTCTCCATAAAATACTATCGGGCAATAATCCTTCGAATGCTTTACGCAGAATATATTTTTCCATTCTTCCATTCTTCGCCATTTTCTCTTCCGGATTTAGACGCATGGCAACATCCATAAATTCTTTATCAAGAAAAGGAACCCGACCTTCAATTCCCCATGCAGCCAATGATTTATTGGCACGCAGGCAATCATATAAATGTAACTTACTCAATTTGCGTACCGTTTCTTCATGAAGTGCCTTCGCATTCGGAGCTTTATGAAAATACAGATACCCACCGAAAATTTCATCGGATCCCTCGCCTGATAAAACCATTTTTATTCCCATTGATTTTATTACACGAGCCAGTAAATACATCGGTGTGGAAGCGCGAATGGTGGTCACGTCATAAGTTTCCAGATGATAGATCACGTCACGAATGGCATCTAACCCTTCCTGTATGGTAAAATTAATTTCATGATGCACTGATCCTATATGCGCGGCAACAGTTCTTGCTGCCGCGAGATCAGGGGAGCCATCCAGACCCACTGCGAATGAATGCAATTGAGGATACCATGCTTGTTGTGTGTCGTTACTCTCAATTCTTTTTGATGCAAACTTCTTAGTAACAGCTGCAATGATTGAGGAGTCTAATCCTCCGGAAAGCAGCACACCATAAGGTACATCAGACATCAGTTGCCGATGTACAGCTTTCTCTAATGCGTCGCGAAGCTGTACCAGATCTGTAGAATTATCTTTCACGGCATCATATTCCATCCAATCTCTTTGATACCATCTTTTCAACTCATCTCCTTCTTTGCTATTTATATAATGACCCGGAAGAAATTCCTGAATTTTATTACACACCCCTTCGAGTGCTTTTAATTCTGAAGCAACATATAAGTTTCCTGATTTGTCCCAGCCCATGTAAAGTGGAATAATTCCCATGTGATCCCTTGCAATGAAATAAGAGTCATTCACGACATCATATAAAGCAAATGCAAAAATTCCGTTCAGATCTTCCAGAAAATTTATTCCTTTCTTTCGATACAAGGCAAGTATCACTTCACAATCAGAGTGCGTCAAGAACTCGTATTCCTTCAACTCATTCCGCAATTCCTGATGATTATAAATTTCTCCGTTCACTGCAAGTACCAGATTTCTGTCTTTGCTGTATAAAGGTTGTCCGCCGGATTGTGGATCAACAATCGCTAAACGCTCATGCGCAAGAATCGCATGATCAGAAGAATAAATGCCTGACCAGTCAGGGCCGCGGTGACGAAGTTTTTTAGACATTTCTAAAACACGCGGTCTGACCACAGTTACACTATTAACTCCATTAAACACTCCTACAATTCCACACATAAGATTAAAATAATTTATTACATTTTAAAAAATACCCAACAGCAGAAAAAACTTCTACAGGATTTCTGAAGTATTGTTCCATACCCCGACAATAGAAGTCTTGCGAAATTAAAGCAGGATGTTTTCAATATTTAGTATTTGACTCTAAAATAGAACAATTTTACACGTAATCATACTTCATCATTGCCATCAGGATAATTGCTTACCTTGCATCACCTAAACACCAATAAATGGCTAAAGTCACATTCAATAACCAAAACAGCACTTTTTATGATGCAGTTAAAGTTAAGGTTGATGATTATTTCCAGAAAAACAACATCTCTGTTGATGGAGATAAAAGGCTGTATATCAAAACCTTAACATTGATTCCGGCAGCGATTATTTTATATGTTTCCCTGTTATTTATCTCCATGCCTGCACTACTTGCTTTGGCGTTGTGTGGACTACTGGGTTTTGTCATGGCCAGTATAGGTTTCAATGTCATGCACGATGCATGTCATGGTAGTTACTCCAAAAAAAAATGGGTCAACAATCTTTTAGGACTTTCTTTGAATTGTCTTGGAGGAAATGCATTCTTATGGAAAGTTAAACACAATATCATTCACCATACCTACACCAACGTAGATGGAGTGGATGATGATATCGCGAAACTTCCTGTGATTCGTCAGTGTGAAACTCAGAAGAAAATGAAGCTGCATAAGTACCAGCAGTATTATTCAGTTTTGGTTTATGCTTTGTCCTCTTTCCTGTGGGTGTTCTTGATGGACTTTGTAAAATACTTTAGCAAAAAAATATACCGCACACCAATCAATAAAATTGATACCAAAGAGCATGTTATTTTTTGGGCAAGCAAGTTTTTTTACCTGGTGTTCTACATTGTAATTCCGATTTATTTTGTTGGGTTTCTTCCTTGGTTTGCAGGGTTTATGATGATGCATGCCATCATGGGCTTAACCTTAGCCATGGTGTTTCAACTCGCGCATGTGGTAGAAGACACACATTTTGTAGATGGGAATCATGATGTATTAAAAATTGATCAGGAGTGGGCCAGGCATCAGGTTGAAACAACCGCGAATTTTGCTACGAACAATAAACTTGTTTCCTGGATTGTTGGAGGATTAAATTTTCAAATTGAACATCACCTTTTTCCAAAAGTGAGTCATGTTCATTATCCTGCAATAAGCAAACTGGTAGAAGAAACATGCAAAGAATATAATATCAGGTATGTAAATTACCCTACCGTATCGGCTGCAGTGGCTTCGCATTTCCGTTTTATGAAGTCATTGGGGCAATACGAAAAACTTCCTGAGTACTCTCCTTCCTAATCCGAATGGCGGCTGCCGCATAATTTATTTGCGACAAGCCTGTTATTGTAGATTTGTAAGGTAGCTTCCAATTTTTTCGTCAAATTTTCAGCAATCACTTTATCTGTTATCAAAAGGTTTTTTTCGAAATGAAAATCTTCCATGTAACGATATAATCCAATCGCTTTCTGACCATCATGGAGTAAGCAATATCTTTCGTCTTCTATCTGGTAAATATTATCAAGGTACTGCACTGCTGTTCGATTTAATGTATCACTGAAAACAGAAGTACCAAAAGATATAACAGGGCCGCTGTAGTGTAAATAATCCAGAACAGAAGGAATGATGTCTGTATGTTGTATCAGTCGATCTGACAATCCTGTAAGGCTACTGTCAGGAGTAAATAAAAAAAGTGGAATAGAAAAATATGCTGCCCGGTTTTCATAATGCGGGTTAAGTCTTTTTCCATACTGGAATGTATGATCTGAAGTAATTACAAAAAGTGTATTCGGATACCATCTTGCCTGAGAGGCCTTTTCAAAAAATTTCCGAAGTGAAAAATCTGTATAAGCTATTGATTCCTGAATCTCCGATTCTCCATTAGGAAATTTTCCTTTATACTTTTCAGGAATCGGAAATGGATCATGTGAAGAAACCGTAAAGAGTGCCGAACAAAAGGGTTGAGGAAAAGTATCAAGTTTATCGGCAAAAAATTGCAAAAACTCTTCGTCATAAATTCCCCAGTGACCGTCAAAATAGGTGTCGTCATTAAACTCATTTTTTCCGAAATATAATTTGAACCCGGCTGCAGGTGCAAGCGCGTCAATATTGAACTCACCATTCAGGCCTCCGTGAAAAAAGGAAGTATGATAGCCCATGCGCCCGAGGTAAGTGCCAAGACCCTCAATACAATTATCCTGATATGCCGAGTACATAAACGGATCGTCCATGAGGCTGGGAATACCGGCAAGAATGGCAGGCAATGCCTTGTTGGAGCGCTCTGCCGAAGCAAATGCATTTGTAAATACCAGACTATGCTTTGATAAAGAATCCAGAAAAGGGGTATAACCCGGATGCTCATTTAATGCGCCTACATATTCTCTGGAAACGCTTTCAAGAATAATCACAACAACATTTTTCCGAAGCATTGAATCAGGATGAACGAATTGTTGCTCTAAAGAAAATAGTCCATTCGCTTCGTCATCGCTCATGAATTTTTTTTCCTGAAGTCTTCTTTTCTGCAAAGAATATAAAAAGGTGTAAGGAGAATTAGTAACCAGTGCCGCCAGTTGAGGATTCACATCTTTGGCAGCCTGTGCCGGAGTAATCGGACGATTTTGTAGTCCTCCGCGTGCAGCTATAAAAGCAAGGCTTGCAACGAAAATAAAAATCAATAGTTCAGGAAGGAGACGAGGCTTGATGAATGCGGCTACAGGAACATTCGTTCGTCTGTATAAACGGAAAAGAACCCAGAAAACGATTCCAAATATCAGAAAGAGAAACCAGTAATCTTGCAGAAACTGAAATCCCTGCGAACCCAGCGATTCCATCATACTTAGTAAATCCACGCTTATCCTCTTTTTATTGAATTGAAAATAAACCAGGTCAGCAACGGCAATTGCAAGAGCCAATCCGTTAACAAAAAAGAAAATAAACTTAATGATTTTTTGGTAAATGGCTCCGCTGCGATACGGGTGCGGGATAATATGTAAAAGAATAATCAGACTGTTGCTGTAAACAAGAGCCGAGAGATCATAACGCCATCCATATATGAATGAACTGACTATGTCACCAAATCCCGCTTGCAGATACATGTCTCTGTTAAAGACAAAAAACAAAATCCGAAGTAATGAATATGTCAGAAAAATTATTCCGATTCGCTGAAAAAGAGCACGGATATAAATGTATTCGTTTTTCATGAAGGGAATTAAATTTCAGATTGAATCACTTTCCTTCACTTCGGTAATTTCCGGACTCAGTGCTTTTTCCTCGTGCTGAGTAAACTTTTTTTGAAATAACAGAAACAGAACAGCTCCAGTCGAAATTGAAGAATCGGCGATATTAAATACCGGACGAAAGAACAAAAAACTTTCTCCGCCCCAGACAGGAAACCAGTCAGGAAAAACTCCGGAAATCAGAGGAAAATAAAGCATGTCTACTACCTGTCCGTGAAGAAAACCTGCATACCCTCCTCCTGCCGGAAACATCTGCGCAACTCCGTGGTAGCTGTCTGAAAAAATCACTCCATAAAAAACGCTGTCAATGATATTCCCCATAGCTCCCGCGAAGATGAAAGAGAAAGAGATAATTAATCCCGGATGTGCTTTTTTACGGATAAGGTGTAACAGGTACCACCCGATTGCCAGCGAAGCAAGAATTCTAAAAATGCTTAGAAACATTTTACCACTTTCTCCGCCCAGCTCAAGTCCAAAAGCCATTCCATTATTCTCAGTAAAGTGAATGATAAACCAATTGGCGATCCGGAACTCTTGCCCCATATACATATGTGTCTTGATCCAGATTTTTGAAACCTGATCAATCAACAAGACGACAAAAACGATGAGTACGGAACGCTTCAGCAATGGGTTTATTTTTTTCCGAATGGAATATCGCGCTTACGAAATATACCTACAAGTCGCGATATGTAATTTATTTAGTGGGCTACTTCTCCAATACCGGCAATGTATTTATACCAAACGTACTTGAGTTTACGAAATAATTTTCACAAGATCCCCTGCCGGGGATTATACCATTCTCTCATAAATTCATTTGAGAATGGTATAAATCAGAAGCCGGGAACAATGAGTAAAGGAACATTAAATCCTGTCTCGTATTTCCCGGCTTATGTAGAATTAAAAATCTGTTACTCGCGGTATTGATTTAATTTTGCTTCAATACTTTGTGTAGTGTGTGGTACTGCACGTAATCTTTCTTTTGGAATCAACTTTCCGGTCACGCGGCAAACACCGTAGGTTTTATTCTCGATACGGATCATCGCGTTTTCCAATTGTTCAATGAATTTCATCTGTCGTCCTGCCAATTGTCCTGCCTCCTCTTTTGCAAGTGAATCGGAACCATCTTCCAGCATCTTGAATGTGCTGGCCGTATCATCAGTACCGTGATCATTTGATGCATTAAGCTGAGCTTGCAATGTGGTCAATTCTTTACGAGCATCTGCCAGTTTCTTCACGATAATCTTTCTGAATTCATCCAGCTCTGAGTCAGAATAGCGGGTTTTATTAGGGTCCGCCTTCGTCTGTGGCATGATCTGACGCATCTGATCCTTCTTATGAAAAGGCATATTGTGACGTGTGATTTCAGTTCTCTTAGCCGGCTTTGCAGGTTTCTGAGGAGTTGATGCAACAGGTTTAGTTTCCTGAACTTTAGCAGGAATAACTGCCTTCACCTTTTCAGGTACTTTCGCGACAACTTTAACAGGCTTTTTAGCAACAGCTTTTTTAGCCTCCGCCTTTTTTACAATTTTCTTTGCAGGTGCTGGCTTTTTTTTAGCCTTTACAAGCGTTTTTTTCTTCGCAGGCTTTGCTACAGGTTTGGCCTTCTTCGCTGCAGGTTTGGCTTTCACCACCTTTTTCGCAGTGACTTTCTTCGCTTTAGGTTTGGCTTTAGCTTTTACAGCAGGTTTAGCCTTCTTCGTGACTTTCTTACTCATTTGAAATCAGATTAATAGGAAATAATTCTTTCTGTTCCCCGGCTCTCAATTAACCAAAGAAGCTTCATGTTTTTTAATAGAAATACGGGTTTGAATGTGCTCGTCGACCGCCACCTCTACTGTATCTTCGCCATCCAGTTGATTCACAATATCAAGTGAAGCAGCCAAAATTTCCGCGCAAATATACGCTTTATTATTGATCAAAGAAGCCTGTATTCCTGCATGTTCCAGCACTTTCAGTTCGATGCGGTCAGTGACTTCAAATCCTTTGTCCTTGCGTAAATTCTGAATCCGGTTAATGAATTCCCTTGCTATTCCTTCCTCTTTCAATTGCGCTGTCAAGGTGATGTCAAGAGCGACAGTCAATTTGCCTTCGCTTGTTACCTGCCAGCCCGGAATATCCTCAGAACTGATTTCAACATCTTCTTCCGTAAGAAGAATCTCATTTTGACCGAATTTCAGCGTAAATTGCTTTTCCAGCTCCAATTCGATGATTTGTTCCTGATTTAATTCAAGAATGGCTGCTGAGGCTTCTTTCATCAGAGCACCTACTTTCTTGCCAAGAACTTTAAAATTGGGCTTGATCTTTTTTACCAGAATTCCTGCAGTATCAGTGATAAACTCAATCTCTTTTACATTGACCTCTGCCAGAATCAGGTCGCGGACAGATTCGACTTTCTCCTTAAATCCCTTCTCCAAAACGGGGAGAAGTATTTTATTCAAGGGCTGCCTCACCCGTATATTGACTTTCTTTCTCAAGGAAAGAACCATGGAAGAAATTTTCTGCGCCAATTCCATTCGTTCTTCGAGAGATTTATCAATCAATTTTTCATAGACTGAAGGAAAATCTGCAAGGTGTACCGAATCCGCTTTTTGTCTCTTACTTATTTTATTCAAATCACAAAAAAGCTGATCACTATAAAATGGTGCCACCGGTGACATGAGGATTGATATCGTTTCCAGACAAGTGTATAAAGTCTGGTATGCTGCAATTTTATCCCTGGAATATTCTCCCTTCCAGAAACGTCGGCGACTAAGGCGAACATACCAGTTGCTCAGATGTTCGGAAATAAAATCGCTGATGGCACGAGTTGCCTTCGTTGGTTCGTACTCGGCATAACACGAATCCACCAATTGTATAAGTGAGTTTAACTCAGATAAAATCCAACGATCTAATTCCGACCGCTCTTCAAAAGGAATTTCTTTCTCAGAAAAACTAAACTGATCGATATTCGCATACAGTGCAAAGAAAGAATAGGTATTATAAAGTGTGCCAAAAAGTTTACGCTGCACTTCAGAGATGCCATCCACATTAAACTTCAGGTTATCCCATGGTTGAGCATTGCTGATCATGTACCAGCGTGTTGCATCCGCGCCATACTTTTCGATAGTTTCAAAAGGATCAGCAGCATTGCCCAATCGCTTCGACATTTTATTTCCATTCTTATCGAGCACTAAACCATTACTCACAACATTTTTATATGCAACAGAATCAAAGAGCATGACTGATATTGCATGCAGGGTAAAAAACCATCCACGTGTCTGGTCTACTCCTTCTGCGATGAAGTCGGCAGGAAATGCGTTTTTAAATTCTTTTACATTCTCAAAAGGATAATGCCACTGAGCATACGGCATCGCACCAGAATCAAACCAGACATCGATAAGGTCAAGTTCACGTTGCATTTTTATACCGGAAGGTGAAACAAGAAAAATATCATCTACATAAGGACGATGAAGATCGAATTCCAAAAATTTATCCGGAAGAATCGGATTTGATTTCATGAAACCGGCTTGCTTCGCCTTCTCAATTTCATCGTATAATTCCTTCACTGAACCGATGCAAATTTCTTCAGCACCATCTTCTGTACGCCATATTGGAAGAGGAATTCCCCAGTAGCGGGAGCGGGAAAGATTCCAGTCGACCAAATTCTCCAGCCAATTACCAAAACGACC
>CAYHFJ010000075.1:0-14710 GCA_964355885.1 uncultured Flavobacteriales bacterium | reverse complement strand
GAAACTTCTTCCTCTCAAAAAAGAGCAGGAAATCATCGATAACAAATCGACAAGGCTTTCGTTTTTAAATGGCCACTCATCTGAATTCCACCTGCTAGATAAAGTCCTTTCGTTCGACGATATACAGAATGAAGTTATCAGACAGAAACTGCCGGCTGTCATCATCGGTTCGGCAGGTTCAGGCAAAACGGCGCTTTCACTAGAAATGATGAAGTTGCTGAAAGGTACGATTCTATATCTCTCCTTGTCTCCTTATCTTATCCGAAATGCCGCCACGGCTTATTATGCCAATAACTATCAGAACGATAAACAGGAAATCGATTTTCTTTCTTTTCAGGAATTAATAAATTCGATTAAACTGGTTGACAAAAACGTTGTTGTGTTTCCTGTTTTTAACAATTGGTTTTCAAGGCACCGTCCCTATTCGTCCATACGGAATTCATACAAGTTATTTGAGGAGTTCAAAGGTGTGATTACAGGGCTTCACATCGACAAGGTATTTCTTTCCAGGCAAGAATATTTAAACCTTGGAGTTCGACAGTCAATTTTTGTTAACGCTGAAAGAGAAGAAGTGTATAATCTCTTTGAAAAATATCTTCAATGGATTGCTCAGGAAAATCTCATTGATGATAATATAAATTGTTTTCAGCATCTAGAAAATGCCGTACCACGATACGACTATATTATTATCGACGAAATACAGGATTTGACAAACGTGCAGATCTATTTAGCACTGCGGATGATGGACGAGAAGGGAAGTTTCCTTTTTTCCGGTGATTCAAACCAGATCGTGCATCCCAATTTATTTTCCTGGACGGCGCTGAAGAGGATGTTTTTTCAGGAGCAAATAGCAAAAGGCACCATTCACATACTTCGTACTAACTATCGCAATTCAATCCGGGTCACTCATACCGCTAACCAACTTCTCAAAATTAAAAATCTCCGGTTCGGTAGTATTGACAGGGAAAGCAATTACCTTATTGAAACTGCAAGCAGCGAAAATGGACTTGTGAGTTTTCTAAATGACAAGCCCGAAACCCTTAAAGAACTTGATGAAAAGACCCGTTACTCGGCTAATTTCGCTGTGCTTGTCATGAATGAAGAAGATAAGGAAAAAGCGAGAAAGCATTTCCGGAGTCCGCTTGTGTTTTCAATACAGGAAGCGAAAGGACTGGAATACAAGAATGTAATCATCTACAATTTCGTTTCTTCGAATGATAAAGTATTTAGGGAAATAACTGAGGGTATTACTAAAACCGAAATTGATAACCTGACGGAGCTTGAATATTTACGTGCTGCCGATAAAAAAGATAAATCGCTGGACATTTATAAGTTTTACATCAATTCATTGTATGTAGCCATTACGCGTTCTGTTGAAAACGTATATATCATTGAAAGTAATCAGAAGCATGAATTGTATTCATTGATCGGGTTATACGAAACAAATGATCGGCTGAAAATGAATGAGCAGAAATCTTCGTTGGAAGATTGGAGCCGTGAAGCGAGAAAACTTGAGCTTCAGGGAAAAGATGAGCAGGTTGGTTTAATTCGGGAGCAAATATTACATACTCACAAACCCGATTGGGAAGTGATCACTCCTGAAATATTCCGGCAACTTGAAAAAAAGGCTTATGACAAACAAAGTTTTAATAAGAAAGCAAAAGACATTGTGTTCGATTATGCTTCAGTGTACGACAAAGTTGAATGTTTTAATTGCCTGAATGTTTTGGGATATACACGGGCTAATGATGAGAATTATCCTCATGAACGAAAGTCAATTTACAGACGGACTTATGCCGCGTACAAAAGTGATGACGAAAAAATGATTCGCGCAAAGATTACAAAATACGGACTGAATTACAGAGATGAATTTAATTTGACTCCATTAATGGCAGCCGCTCATGCGGGAGGAGTAAGAATTATAAGATACTTACTTGATATTGGTGCGGACTCTGACCTTACGGATAATTATGGCCGCAATGCTTTTCAGATCGCACTTGCCCAGTCAATTAATTCGAAAGAGTATATTCAACACAAGCTTCCCGGTATTTATGAATTGGTATCGACTGATTCCATCAAGGTGGAGATAGAGGGGCAGCTTGTTAAGTTTGAGAGGCATAAAGCGGAATATTTTCTGATAAATTATCTGATTGCTCTTCAGGACGCTTTGTCACGGGAACGAAAAATATATGAGGCGTATGGAGTAAAGGCCGGGGATCTTTCAAAAAATCTCGAATTGTTTCCTGAATCACTACTACCGGAATACAGAAAGCAGAAAACTTATTGGGGAAGTGTTTTAACTAAGAATGAACGCAGCACCGGAAAAGGGAAAAAAATATTGATGCGTACACAACGTGGAAGCTATATTTTAAATCCTGATATGAAAATTGTTTTGAAAGACCAGGCAGTTTCTGTTGTTGAATTCATGAATTACTCCGCGACAGATAGCAAGATATTTAATAGTGATTCTTCCGATCAGTTGGAGCTTCTTAAAAAAGATCTTAAAAAGGAGTATATTGATAATACAATCAAAATAGCCTGGCGGAAGCAGGAAGAAGAAATTCGTAGAGCATATATTTGGCGTGCGAATGCGAATTTTGAACGCTTTAAGGATTTATAATGAAATTTACGATCGACAATTCATGCAGTGATATTCAAATTCAATCCCTTCGGGATTACTCCTAAAAGAGCATGAATATAATCAAGCCCGAAGGGCTTTAATGTGAATAACCAAATAGCTTAATACGATTGAATCTATTTTGAAAACAGCTCGCCCTCAGCCCGAAGTTTTGAAAGTTGATAAGCTGAAATGCTAAACTGAAAGTTTACTGTTTTCGTAACTTGAAAGTAATTGCATATGATAAAAAAACAATAAGACTTGATGAACAAGTTCGAACAAATAAAACGGCATTCTCAGAATTCTACGGCATTGTCAAAAATAGTAGTGGATGATTTCCTGATTTACTATGCAGCGATGGTGGAGGATATGGAAAATCACCTGAACATGAGGCTTAAAAAATTTCAGCACTTCACCCGCGACTGGCCTGCCAGTTATCTCAATTATTTGAAGTCGGAATTTATTGCTTCGCGCCTTTTCAGAGAAGGGGGATTGATCGGGAAGTATTTGAATCATTCCGCATTAAAAAATCTCCCTGCTGAACAGTACGCGTTTCTTCAATTTCAGCATGAGCATCCATGGAAGTTCAGCTTTGCTGAAGTCGTTAATAATCCGGAAGAAGAATTTTATGAGATGCGGGATGTCTTCAGTGGTGAAGAATACCTTCTCTACTCGCCGGGAATGAAGGATACTCTGAAGGATCGAAATCCAATCCTGTGGTTTAATCTGATTGGATTCAATGGTAAATGCTGGCAAACCTTTGGCCTCATTCTGGGTTTTAGTTCATTTGATCAGGATGATATATTCTTTTTTGGAACCGAAATCAATCCTTCCATTACCAATGAAATTCAATTAATGAATGAGGTACACAGAGACCCACTTCCTTTTTTTATGTTATTGGATGACTCAACGAAGCCCCTGATTGTATCCAAGGGCTATCAAATTTCACACTGGGTAGCTACTGATGAGATCCGGGACTTCTCTACAGATAGTCTTGGTCCAGCTTTTACCATCGGCTGGAATAAAAATGTGTATCAGCTTAACCTGAAGAAGTGGTGTGAAGCCCCACACTTTGCCACGGCATATTATGATGAAAAAAAGAATTCCCTCTACAGGTATGCTTTGACTGAGAAAGGTTTTGAAATGCTCAGCAGCTCATTGAATGAAGCGGGCTTCGATCTCAATGAAGAAGCGGATATCCATGTTTCAATAAACATGGTTACAAGCATTGAAAAGATTCTAAAAAAGAAACTAAATCTGAATCCATATGATACATTGTTTCAACAGATAAGGTCTGAAGGGGAAAAGAAGATGCTTGAGAAAATGAACCATTTTTTGTCTTCCACTCTACCCGCTCTGAACGAAGGAAAAGCCATTGACCTCGAAAAATTGGCGGCGGAGGCCGGACTGGATCTTAAAACAGCCAGAGAACTTTGGGAGATTGCGCAAAGGCAAGTTCGTGGGAAAGAAAAAAAAAGTTAAAAAGGATAATTCACTATGATGGTATCAATATATTTAGTTCAAGACATACCATGAACGTCTACTTCCGCCTTTGAGAGAAAGATATTTTTTTTCAACTAAGTTTCTGAAGTGTTGTTTCAAAGTGTTTCTATTAGCGCCAGTTAGTTTCACCATCTCCCCAATCGTAACTCTTCCATGTTCTCGTGCGAAATCTAAAATACGAAGGGAGAGTTCAGGTAATGAAACCAGAACCAGCTTTTCAGTTTCAACTTTTTTCTCTAAGCGGACTTTTTGTTTTTGCAAGGCTTGAAGAAAGAAAATGATCCATGGCTGCCAATCCGGATTTTCTGTTCTGATAGTCCCTTGTGTTCTTCTCAATGTTAAATAATACGCTTCTTTATTTTGTTCTATAACGCTTTCAAGAGAACTGTACGGTACGTAAAAGAAACAGACTGAGTGAACAGTTTTAGATCATCAACGAACCATGATTTTTTTTGCAAGGCAGTTTTCAGGTGATATCACGCGGAGAATATAAATTCCCGGAGACAAAATAGAAATGTCAATTTCTGTATTCGAAGTGTGGATGTTTTCCATCTTCAGGACATGTCTTCCTGACAAGTCGGTTATTATAAACCTTAAGTCAAGCTTCAAAGAATTTTCTGCCTGAACCCACAAACGATCCCTGGCTGGATTAGGGTAAATTTTCAGTGAATTAATTCCGGCCAATTCGTGTACACCCACGGTCAATTGTGCACCATCAACTAGAGTTACTGTGCAATAACTGCTGTCGGCAGCGTAGCAGGAATTGATCGGTGTGACCCTGGCGATTGTTACTACAGAGGAATAACCCAAACTTATGCTATTGCACATCACTGAATCACTTATGCTAAGCGATATGCAACTATCCGGATACAGATCCGGCAGGTTGATTGTCAGTATGGAGTCGGGCAGAGTGAAGGAATTCCAGAGAATGGATGATTGAACCGGAATTAATTCACCGGGATATTTAATGGTTAATCGAGGGCTCCATGCAGTATCTCTTCCGTAGTTACAAACTGTAACATTTCTTTCTGACACACTATCGCAAGCTAAGTATGTGGTTTCGTAAACCAGATCCAACAGCGTACAAACATGATAACTTCCACCAAAGTCAATTCCAGTAGTGCTTGTCCCATAGGAACTGTTGTGAACCGTATAACTTCCGTTTGAAGGGCATCTCAGGGAGGAGGTCAGTCCGTGATTGTATGGAACCAAGGGTTTGATAATATATACACCGGTATCGGTATTCATTTGAAAACTTCCAAGACTATCCATGGTTCCATAATAAGGTCCCGGAAGTGCTACGACTCCGAAACCGGGCAAAATTTGATCATAATTATTGAAAATACAGTCGGAATCTGTGTCGTTAAAAATTCGTCCGTTTATAATGCAATTGTTCTGATTCTCATTTTCAGAATCTAAGAACAAAGCGATCCCATCGAGCAGATCATTGTTGTTATATAATAAACTGTTTCCGGATTTAAATTTTATCAGGGAACTACTTAGAAGGACTGTTCCAAACCTGCCCGCTGAAATTTTTGATCTGTATGGATCAAATCCGTTCATAGCTGTGTACCATCGTGTGTGACCTGAGGAATCAATTTTGACGAATATGTCACCGATGAACTGGGTGAGATGAATACTATCGAATGCGAAGTTTGGAAGCAGACGCGTTCCTATTAATGCATAGGTATTTCCTGATTCAGACGTAGTTGAAATACCTGTTGAACCACCACTTGAAATTAACCTCCAAAGCGGCTGTCCTGCGGAATTGTATTTCCGGGTAAAGAAATTTTCCGACGTTGAATCAGACCAATTACCGGACAAGTAAATATTACCGGAAAGATCGGTATTTAGTCCTTCAAGTTCAGTAGCACCAATGCTGTCAGTAGTAAATGCCCAGTGGGCGTTTCCAGCTAAATCAAAGCTTGCAATAAATGTTTGAACCTTGCCATTAGTTATAAATGACATAGTTCCGATGGTAAGACCCAAGCTGTCCTTAAGACCTGCAAATCCACCTGCAAGAATTATATTATTACTCGCGTCGGTGCGTAATATGCTATTAGAAGCAGGATAGGCATTACCTGGGAATTGGTTGATCCACGACAATGATCCGAATTGATCCATTTTTCCCAGGTATAATTTTCCATTCTGTGAATTCAAATGATAAGATCCTACGGTAATGGAATCGCTGATTACACCTGCAAAAAATAAATTGCCCTGTTGATCCGCCGTCATGGCATAGATATACAGAATACACAAAGGTGAATGGGAGGGAATGAAATAATTCCATTTTACTGTGCCCGAACTATCATATTTTGAAATGAATTGTAATGGAGGATCACTTAAAGATGTATTGACAGGAACTCCCCCAATGGTACCGGTTCCCGCCATCTGCCCGCTAATAAAGATATTACCAAAATCATCTGTGCAAATAGTACCAACATGCGGTCCATTATTACTGGAATCCCTGACAACCCATTTTAAATTACCGGCCGGATCATATTTGGCAAGATATATCCATCCTTTAGAACTGACAAAGCCAGGGAAATAAATGCTGTCGAACTGAGCAGGACCGGTATACTGTCCGGCCAGATAGCTATTCCCAAATTTATCCAGCGTGCTGACTGTATTTGCTCCCCAATTGCTTAAGTTAGACTGCCGGGCCCAAAGGCAGTTTTGTGCAAAGCTATATGCGTGGAACAAGAATAAAATGGAAGACAGTATAAAAGATTTTAGCAATTTCATTTTGGTAACTTTATATAAAGATAGAAAATGCAATAACCTTCACAACTCTACAGGTCGATTCTTTGTTCTAAATTATTTCAGGAAAGGTTGTTTTTAATTCAAGGTCGATTGATCTGGCAGAGCGTATGAATAGTTTGACCCTTCTTTTGGCACTGCCAATGTTTTCCTTTAATTAATTTAAATAAAAAACGACTCTTCATCTCTCGACAAACAACCTTTTGCTCTCTAAGTTTGAGTTTCAGATTGAGTTAGGCTACGTGAATCGCACTCAAACTCCGCGCCCAAACTTAATATCGTTCACCCTTATCAACTATGGTCGGGAGACCATCTTCTTTTTACTAAATTCTTATAAATAAAAAAAGGTCGCCCATCTTGCGATAAACGACCTTTCTAATTTAGTGTGAGTTTCGGTTTGAGTTTGTGTGCGTACTGCGCACTCAAACTGCGCACTCAAACTTAATTTAGCTCTCCCTCCTGGGCTCGAACCAGGGACCCTCTGATTAACAGTCAGATGCTCTAACCAACTGAGCTAAGGAAGAATTTAGTTGTTAAATTCTTCACCCTGTAAAAGGGCTAAGGAAGATTGTTCCTTCGCTCTGGTTATCAGGGCGAAGGGCAGGCTTCCTACATCAGTTATCCGCCGGATGGCGGACTAAAGCATACAGAAAGAAGGTGTTTTAGGGGCGACAAAAGTAAAGATATTTAAGGAAAATCCAATATCTTCGTGCAAAATAATTAAAATCCATGAGCCTTGTTGTCGTAGGAACTGTCGCTTTTGACGCCATAGAAACACCTTTCGGAAAAACAGATAAAATAATTGGCGGAGCAGCCACCTACTCAGGGACTTCCGCGGCTTACTTCACCAAGGATATTAAGCTGGTATCCGTTGTTGGTGACGATTTCCCGGTTGATATGATCGCCGAATTCAGGAAAATGGGGATGTCTACCGAAGGTCTGCAGATAAAAAAAGACCAAAAGACCTTTTTCTGGTCTGGTAAGTATCATGTGGATATGAATACAAGAGATACGCTTGATACTCAATTGAATGTGCTTTTGGATTTTGATCCCGTAATTCCGGATTCTTATCAGGATTGCGATTTTTTGATGTTGAGCAATCTTATGCCGCAACTGCAGAAAAAAGTGATCGAACGGCTTCATAAGCGTCCGAAACTGATCGTGTTGGATACCATGAATTTCTGGATGGAGACTCAATTGGATGCATTGATGGATACCATTAAATTGGTAGATGTACTCACCATTAATGATTCCGAAGCAAGACAACTGACGCATGAATATTCTCTGGTAAAAGCGGCGCAAAAAATTTTGAAAATGGGTCCGAAATACCTCATTATTAAAAAAGGGGAGCATGGCGCGCTCTTGTTTAATAAAGAACAGGTTTTCTTCGCTCCGGCGTTACCTCTGGAAGAAGTTTTTGATCCAACCGGTGCGGGTGACACTTTCGCAGGTGGGTTCATTGGATACCTTGCTCAATCAAGAGACATCTCCTTTGATAATATGAAACGCGGAATAATTTATGGTTCTGCAATGGCTTCTTTCTGCGTAGAAAAATTTGGCCTCGAACGGTTGATCACGTTAAAGCAACACGAGATCGATGAACGCGTTCAACAGTTTGTCGATCTGGTGCAATTTGATATTGCCTTGGTGTAACAGCAATTAAAAATTTACAACTGAAAGTAGAATAATTTATTAGGATTATGTGCTTACCTCCAGAAGCCTATCTTGATAAGAATTAAATACGGATCGCTTCATGGTCTGTACCCATCACTGCAACAAATTGCCACGAATGCACGAATGCAACTGAAATACACTACTCGATTATTATCTTTAAATCAGCCTAGCGTAGTTGCATGTTCGATTTTCGTTATCGATGTGAGTTGATTGACTTGAATTTTACTATCTGGAAAATATTAACATTGTAGTCGTGTAATTAACTAATACATCATCCTATAATTTATTCTCTCAGAAAAAGCAATAGAATTAATTCTCTATGGAATTTTATTTAAGGTCTTATTTATCCTTTCTGTGCTGCTTCAAGATTCAAAGTGATCTGATCCCAGCTCAACAAATTCCACCAGGCTGTAAGATATGCTCCACGGAGATTCTGATACTTTAAGTAATAGGCGTGTTCCCATACATCGATAGCCATGATAGGTTTCCCTTTTAATTCAGAGACATCCATGAGCGGATTGTCCTGATTGGGTGTGGAACCTATTTCCAGTTTATTGTTTTTATTTAAAATCAACCATGCCCATCCTGAACCAAATCGTTTTGTCGCGGCTTCGATGAAAAGTTTTTTGAATTCATCGAAATCACCAAAAGAACTTGACAATGCATCATTCAATTTCCCGGTCGGGGCATCTCCCAATCCCGGCCCCATAAGTTTCCAGAAAAAAGAATGATTCCAGTGCCCACCTCCCATATTACGAACTGCTATCGGATGCTTACTCACATTCGCGAGTATTTCTTCAAGAGTTCCTTTAATTTTATTTTCCTTCAAGACAAGATTTAATCCGTTGACATAACCCGCATGATGTTTGTCGTGATGAATTTCCATTGTCTGCTTATCAATATGGGGTTCCAAAGCATTATAAGCATATGGTAAAGGAGGTAGCACAAAAGTGGTGATACCTTCTGGTTTGTCGCCTTCCTGCTTGAATCCAAACACCTCTGAAGGAATGAGTTGTGAACCAATGCCCGCAAGTGCAAGTAATGAAGAATCTTTAATAAATTTACGTCTGGAAGAGCGGAGGGAAGCCATTTGATTTTAATTTCGTTTTTAATTGTTCAAGTAAATTTCACATTAATTGAGGTACAGTTCTTTAGTATTTTAAACTGTTGTTCAAAATTGCTAAAAAAACAGACATTAAAATGAACATTCCATTAGTTATTCGTAACAGGCATGTAAAAAGGAGAGATTCACGAAGAAATGCTAAAAAATCAGAATTATTGTAAACATTTATTCACAAAGAAGGGTTACCTTCATGGTTCTGTGAAATTCATATAGAATTCTACTCTTTCTCTCACGCTTCATTTCATAAAATTCGTATTTACTCAATGAAAATACTACTATTCTTCAGGGCATTAGCACTTGTTTGTTTACTCACATTCGCTAACGTTTCCAACGCACAGGTCCTGATAAATGAAATTTGTCCCGCCAATAATACAACGATTCAAAATAATGCCGGAGAGTATAAGGACTGGATTGAATTATACAATGCTGGCGCGACTTCTGTGAATCTTTCAGGTTATGGTCTTTCCGACCTTGTAAGCGATCCCGGGGTATTCACTTTTCCGGACTATACTTTGGCGGCAGGAGCACGGCTGTTAATTTTTGCTTCTGACAGTAACAGTACAGCACTTGCTGATCACTGGGAAACCGCGGTGAATGCTTCTACAAGTTGGCGTTACTTTGCCGGTACTTCAGAGCCTGATACCAATTGGAGAAATTTATCTTTCAATCACACGGCCTGGCCGAGTGGAACAGGTGGAATTGGATTTGGTGACGGGGATGACGCCACATCAATTCCTCAGTGCACTTCCGTGATGATGCGAAAAATCTTCAACGTACCGGACACTTCAGAAATTATCAAAGCGGTATTTCACATTGATTATGATGATGGTTTTGTTGCTTATTTAAACGGAGTAGAAATTGCACGTTCCAATCTTGGCACACCCGGGGACAGGCCGGGTTATTCTGTATTGGCTCCTGCCACACATGAGGCCATGATGTATCAGGGATTTAAACCGGATTCTTTTCATATCGATCCTGTTTTTCTAAAGCAGATTCTGGTGCAGGGAAATAATGTTCTTGCCATTCAGGTTCACAATACCACAGCGGTTTCCAATGATCTTAGTGCGATACCCTTTCTGTCATTCGGAATGAAAAGCGCAGGATCTACATTTGGATCTCTTCCATCCTGGTTAATTACTCCGGCCAAGGATTATTTTAATGCCAATTTTAAATTAAGCCGTATTGGTGAATCCCTGTATCTCTTTAACAATTTCTCTACGGTCATTGATCAGATTACGTATACTAATATTGAATTGGATAATTCTTATGGCAGAAGTGCTGATGGTAATTCCTCCTGGTGTTATTTTGCAAGTCCGACAGCGGATGCCGCTAATATACCCGGCAACTGTTTTATAGGTTACGCGTCTCAACCTGTTTTTTCAGTATCGCCGGGATTTTATCCGGCTACCACCTGGCTGACGCTGAGTAATAGCAATCCCGGTGGTGCTGTCTATTATTCACTTAACGGTGATGACCCAACCGTGACCTCTTCAGAATATTCAGTTCCGATTTTATTAAGCAGCACTAAAACAATAAGAGCGAAAAGTTTTGCTCCTGGTTATTTACCAAGTCCTACGATAACTAATTCGTATTTTATTAATGAGGATATTGAGCTGCCTGTTTTTACCATCACCACGGATTCTCTCAACTTATGGGATTATAATACAGGGATCTATGCTACCGGTCCGAATGCACAGCCCAACTTCCCGTATAAGGGTGCAAATTTCTGGCAGGATTGGAAAAAAGTTTCCACGCTTGAGTATTACGACAGAAGTCAGAACAGGGCATTACGTTTCAACGCTGAAATTTCTATTTATGGAAATTACTCCCGCGGGCATGCACAGAAGAGTTTTGAAATAAGACTGAGTGACAAATTTGGATCCGGTGAAATTACATATCCGTTATACTCCACAAAACCCTATCTCGATGAGAATGATAATTTTATTCTTAGAAATTCCGGTACTGACTGGAATGTGGTTCACTTCAGAGACGCCATGATGCAACGCATTATGAAAAACACTTATGCCAATTACCTCGCCGCTGATCCGGCTGTTGTATTTCTTAACGGAGACTTCTGGGGTGTTTATACCATCCATGAGAACCATGACCAGCATTGGATGCAGAATAATTTTAACCTGAAAAAAGACGAGATTGATTACCTGAAAGAGTTTGGCAGCAATGTGGAGTTGAAACTGGGATCAGATACTTCCTTCTGGGCGATGTATAATTATGCTACCACCAATGATTCCACCACTCAAACGTACTATGATGAGATGGACAGCCGGCTGGATATTCTTAACTATGCAGATTACTTCATAGCGGAAACATACTATGATAATGCTGATTGGATAGGTGACTGGACAAATAATATCAAAATGTGGCGTCCGAGAACAGGCGACAAAAAATGGAGGTATCTCCTTTACGATCTGGATTTTGGTTTAGGACTTTATAATGGCGTAAACGATAACCGGCTTGGAATAGCCAGAAATCCGGCAGCATTCTGTTATTCTTCAAAAATATTTAAGGCAATGTTGGCCAATCCGGTATTTAAGAAGTACTTCATCAATCGCTATGCTGATCTGATGAACACCATTTATCTGCCTTCAAGTGTAAACGCGACAATGAAGTCGTATAGAGATTCTATGGATCATGATATGCAGGCACATTTTGCAAAGTGGGGAAGCAATTTGTCAAACTGGGCTGATAATATTGACACCATGATGCGATTTGTAAATGCAAGACCAAATACGGCACGTGCGCAAATTGTTACAGAGTTTTCGCTTGCGAGTCAGGTAACGCTTACACTAAATGTTTCTCCGGCGGGTGCTGGGCGAATTCAGATTAGTACGATTACACCCGGCACTTATCCCTGGTCTGGAATTTATTTTAATGGGAATCCTGTTACACTTACGGCTATTCCTAACCCGGGTTATTCATTTGACCACTTCCGTTCAAATGTGGTGATCAATTCAAATAATTTTAATCAGAGCGTAAGTTATGATTTTACCTCTACAGATCAGATCACGGCTTATTTTACAGGATCAGCATCAAGTCCCTTACTCACATTCACGGAAATAAATTATAATTCATTGTCATCTGTTGACGGAGGTGACTGGATTGAGTTGCATAATTACTCAAGCTTTAGTCTTGATATATCAGGATGGAAGTTTCGTGATGAAGAGGATCAACATGTTTACACTATACCTGTGGGAACAGTCATTCCTGCAGGAGGGTATATGGTCTTGGCCGAGGACATGGAAAAATTCACTCAAGTATATCCATCTGTTTTAAATGTGCGGGGCCCTTTAGGATTTAATCTTTCTAATGCGGGAGAACAAATTCGTCTGTACAATCATCTTGATGTTCTTTACCTGTCTGTTTTTTATCAGAATACAGCACCATGGCCGCTTTTGGCGGATGGTCAGGGGTATACATGTGAAAGAACGAGTACAGTCAATGATCCAAATAATGGGAGCAGCTGGTTTTCGGGTTGCCTCGGCGGGTCTCCGGGCGATGCGCCCGGGAACATTCTTGCCGGCTCACTCAGTATTTCAGGAAATGCCACGTTTTGTATTGGAGGCAGTGTTCAATTAGAAGTTACTGTTGTTCCCGGATATCAGTATCAATGGCGGCGTAATGGAGTAAATATTTCCGGTGCTACCGATACTATTTATACTGCACAAACCGGAGGAACTTATACCGTGTTGGCAAATTTTAACGGGTGTTCAAGTATCTCTGAAGCATTCGTAGTAACTGTTGTATCCCAAGGACCGGATCCTGTTTTTGACAATACATATCGATGCGGATCGGGAAGTATCACTTTAAATGCGACATCTACGGATACTATTTACTGGTTCGATGCTCCCGGAGGAAATTTACTTGCCAGTGGAAATCAGTATGTAACCCCTCATTTAACAACAAGTACTACTTATTATTTGCAGACCAGTTTAGGATGTCCGGGAAATCTTGTGCCTATGCAAGTAGATATTCTTGCAGTCACGGCCACACCAACAGGTTCGGATGTTGCACGATGTGGGCCGGGAGTCGTAAACCTCACAGCATCAGATACAGCCTCGATACGCTGGTATACGAGTTTTGTCGGTGGTGCCCTTGTTGCAAACGGAACCAGTTTTGTCACTCCTGTTTTATTTCGTGATACAACATTTTATGCAGAAGCCGGTTCCGCTTGTCCAAGCGCAAGGTTAGGAATTAATGTTGTAGTGAATACAACCCCAATGCCAATAGGTACAGATGGAGCACGATGTGGTGATGGGATAGTAACATTAACCGCATCATCGGCATCACCTGTTACATGGTATGACGCGGTCTTTGGTGGAAATCTGTTAGGCACAGGCTCAGTATTTAATACACCCGTACTGAATACGAGTACTACTTATTATGCCGAGGCTAATGCAGGATGCCCGAGTGAAAGAACTCCGGTACTTGCCATTGTTGACCCGATTCCTGCAGTGCCAACTGCATCCGACGAAACCAGATGTGGTATAGGCTCTGTAACCTTAGTGGCGACATCTGCATCGCAGGTATATTGGTATGATGCTCCTGTCGGAGGAAATTTATTGCATTCAGGCACTAACTTCACTACCCCTGCATTGACTGTGAGCACTGCATTTTATTCAGAGGCAGGCTTTGATTGCAGAAGCTCCAGAGATACAGTTATGGCTATCATCAAAGATCTTCCTCTATTGTTTTTAGGAAATGATACGGTGATCGCTTCAGGAAGTACAATTGTACTGGATGCAGGTTCGGGTTTTGTTTCTTATGCCTGGTCTACCGGTGCATCTACCCAGACAATCACAGTGGGCGTTACTGATACTTTTACCGTACTTGTACTCGATACCAATGGATGTGCGAATAGCGATGCAATATTTGTAGAGGTGCTCGTCGGAACGGAAGAAATGTCCTTCAATTCATCTGTCCTTGTTTATCCTAATCCGGTTTCTGATCAACTGAGTGTTGAAATATTCTCCGGACGCAGTGCGGAAATAAAAATACGCTTGCTGGATGTACAGGGT